>JANYGM010000453.1 GCA_025362415.1 bacterium | reverse complement strand
TATAAAAACAATCATACTGTTATAAATATCTCGCTCCGCTGGAGCGGAATACAAAATACACTTAATTTTCCTATAAATATACTGCCCCGCTGGGGCTGAATACAATTTATCAATGTCGTTATCTAAATGAAACACATTGTTACCTAATCTTCTCAGAAATTTATAAAATGCTACTCAATAATCACATTTCTTTTATCATACACAAGCGTTGTAAACACGCCTATTCCTCCCTGCACGCCTGATGTAATAGAAACGGGTTGCGCAAAAGGATTTCCGTTGGCACTTTGCGAGGCATCTACGCTTCTTTTATAAGCATAATATTGTTGTTCTACATTGAAAAGGCGTACAAAAATGGTATCTTTTTTCTTAAATAAATACCTTGTACCAATGGTAACGACATTATTCGTGCTGAAAATACCTTCATACGTAAAATCCGTTTCAGTTTTTAGTTTTAGCGTATCTGTGTTATTCACCTTTCCAATTTGTATTCTATGACGTTGTGTAGCACTTAATTTATTGTGTCGCACCAAAACTAAGGCTTTTCTTGCTGTATCTTGTATTAGAGGGTCATTTTGGAATTCCCAAGATATTTCGTTGATAGCTAATTTTGGCAAAAAGCGGGTTTTTGCAGTAATTTCCCGTCCCTTTCCATCTCTCACAAAAAGTGAATAATCCCCTTTTATGGTACTATCTACGAGTTGGGTAGAAGTATAATTAAATACTTTGTTATTAGAAATATCTACATTTGGCTTATAAATTAGCGTAATTGTTTGGTTGTTGTGCGTGATAGAAATAGTGGCATCTTTCACATCTGGCAAACCAAAAGCTGTACCATTTGGAGGAGAGAGGTATGGTACGGTTTCTGTAAGAAGTAGCTGATAGGGTTTTCCGTGTTCCAAATAACATTCTACCACGAGTTGGTCTTTACCTTTGGGAAGGTCTATATCAACGGCTTGTTCCAAATTGCAAGAAACTAAAGAAAATGATATTAAAATGCTTAAAATTTTTGTTATATTTTTCATTTGAACATTATGTTTTTTGTTGCTTTTTTTAAGTTTTTTCTTAATTCTACAAAAGTAAGATATTTTTCTTAAAATCATATTGAATTAGGAATTTTAAATTATGAATTGTGAATTAAATACAATATTTTGCACCTAATTCACAGCAATACAAGTTTAAATTTATTGTTTTTTTACCGTAAAAATGCAAGTTAAGGCATAAAGAATACAAAAAATGCTTAAATTATTGAGTAGCTTCTACTAATTAGTTTATGTTATTGAGAAAATCAGTAGCCGTTGTTTGTGTCTTCACAAACAACCATTATAGCAACTCACAATCTTTGTTGCTTGTGAAGACACAAAAAACGGCACTTTTAGCATTTTATCAAAATTTTGAATAACATAAACTAATTGCAGAAACCTCCTTTTATTACCGTACACTCTTTGTTATTAGTGGTCTGTACCCAGTAATGTTAATTTCTCGTCTAAGGTGGCATAAATACATATTTGTTTTATGTATTTGTTTGTAGAGACGTTGCTTGCAACGTCTAAACGGCAAATAAACGCATTATTCTTGAATTGGATTAAATACAATTTTCTACGCTAAGACGTTGCAAGCAACGTCTCTACAAATACATTTGCATTACGGTACAGACCACAATTCTTTTTAAAACAGTGTACGATAGCAAAAAAACCTACTTAGCAATCTGTATTCATTCATAATTCATAATTCACAATTCACAATTCACAATTCACAATTCACAATTCATAATTCATAATTTCTAATTAAAAAAATCAAATGAAATTACATACAATAAATACAGGGCTTTTTAAGCTAGATGGTGGTGCAATGTTTGGGGTCGTACCAAAAGTTGTTTGGCAAAAACTCGTTATCCCTGACGAAAATAACCTATGTACGTGGGCTATGCGTTGCCTGCTCGTGGAAGATGAAAACCGCCTAATTTTGATAGATACAGGCATTGGAGAGAAACAAGAGGCGAAATTTTTGGCACATTATCACCTGTACGGCAACGACACACTCATAAAATCTATTCGTAATCTTGGTTTTTCTGAAGATGATATTACTGATGTGGTGCTTACACACTTGCATTTTGACCATTGCGGAGGTGCTATTAAGAGAGAAAAAGATAATCAAAAACTTTCTTTAACTTTCAAAAATGCGGTTATTTGGTCTAGTGAGGCACATTGGGCGTGGGCAACTACACCAAATCCACGTGAGAAAGCCTCTTTTTTGACTGAAAATATTGTGCCTATCCAAGAAAGCGGGCATCTCAAATTTATCTCTCCAAATGAACAAAAATCACCATTTAAAAATATTGATTTTTTGTTTGTTGATGGACATACAGAAAAACAAATGTTGCCTCTTATTACCCTAGAAAACAATAAAAAACTGCTTTACTGTGCTGATTTGTTGCCTTCTGTGGCGCATATTCCCTTGCCTTATGTGATGGGTTATGATATGCGTCCGCTTATCACAATGCAGGAAAAAGAACAGATTTTGATACGAGCTGTAGCAGAAAATATCACTTTGTTTTTTGAACACGACTCACAAAATGAGTGTTGTAGCGTGCAAATGACAGAAAAAGGAGTAAGAATGAAAGAAGTTTTTTCTTTGAAAGATATGTTTTGAAGTGTGAAGTGTTAGATATGAATACAAATAATAATAGGACTTACGCAAAACCTATTAAAAACCACCCCTAACCCCTCCTAAAAAGGAGGGGGACAAACTCCCCTCCTTCCTAAGGAGGGGCTGGGGG
>JANYGM010000442.1 GCA_025362415.1 bacterium | reverse complement strand
GTAGGAAAAAAGCTAGTCTAATATCTTCAGAAAGGCTATATGCCTGCCCACCTATTGCGCAATGCGCTTGCGTAATAGGAGATTTTTTTATAAGATTTAATTCGTTTTTTGGTGTTTCAAAAGGCTTTCTGTAATGTTTGGCTACCATACTAGGAATATCTTTAAGGTATTTTTCCACTACTTTAAAGGCTTTTTTGTAAGAAATATTGCCTACGGTAGAGAAAATAATCCTGTCTGTATTCATATTTTCTACTAAAAATTGTTCAAAATCAGCCTTTTTAAAGCCTTCTACGCTTTCTTGCGTGCCTAAGATATTGTAACCTAATGGGTGATTTTCACCAAAAATCAAAGCATCAAATTCATCTTGAATGGCATCTTCTGGCGAGTCCAAATACATTGACATTTCTTCCAAAATAACGCCTTTCTCACGTTCTATCTGCTTTTCTGGGAAAATAGACTGGAAGGTAATATCTGAAAGCAAATCAACAGCACGCTCAAAATGCTTGTCTAAAATAGAAGCATAAAAACAGATTTTTTCTTTTGTTGTGTAGGCATTTAGCTCGCCACCAATGTTTTCTAGGCGGTTGATAATATGAAAGGCTTTGCGTTTTTTAGTGCCTTTGAACGCCATATGCTCCCAAAAGTGCGCAAGTCCCATTTGATGAGGGCTTTCATCACGGCTACCAATATCCAAAATAAAGCCACAATGTGCTATTTGAGTGTTCGTTACAGGCTTATGTACCCAACGAATGCCATTGGAAAATGTATGTATTTGGTATTCTGTCATTTATTTATTTTATGAAAAAGCAAAATTACAAAAAAATCCTAAAAAATCTTATAATTTCACTAAATTTGTGTGATTATTGTGGTTGTTTTTATTTTAACACTAAGAACACAAAAAACACACAAAGTAAGCACTAAGAAATATAAAGAGATACAAAAATGTGAGTTAAACTAATTAAATTACAATCTGCTGATTATCAATATTTTGTATTTAACTCAAAATTTACAATTCACAATTCACAATTCAAAATATGCGTTATTTATTTTTGTTATTGCTTTGCTTGCAGATGTTGCAGGCAAGCGCACAATCAGCCAAAAAATTCCTCAAAAAAGCAGACGAACATTTCAAATACAAAGAATATGATAATGCCCTTGAAGAGTATTTGGAGGCACTAAAACTAGATAATAACCTTGCACAAGAAGATAATTTTAATTTTCAACTAGGTTTTTGTTATCTCAATTCTACCCATAGAGATAAATCTTTGCCTTATTTTGAAAAAGTTTTTAGGAAAAACCCTACTTATGACAAAGAACTAGAGTTTTTTTTGGCGCAAGCCTACCATTATAATAGCCGTTTTGATGACGCTATACTGCATTATGAAGCCTGCAAACCAACTTTTAAGAGTAACGAAAATCAGAAAATGTTGCTCAAAAAGATACAAGAATGTACTTTTGGCAAAGAATATGCAAAGTTTCCTACTCGTGCGCTTATTTCAAACATTGGGAATGTCATCAATTCCAAATATCCAGATTATGCGCCTGTAATCACCGCAGACGAGAAAATTTTAGTATTTACTTCAAAAAGGAATACCTCTACTGGTGGGCAAACTGACCCAGAAGATGGACAATTTTTTGAAGATATTTACATTACTGAAAAAACAGAAGATACAATAACCAAAAATTATACTTGGAGTGCGCCACGCTCTATTGGACGTAATATCAATTCTGCCACTCACGACGCTTGTATAGCACTTTCTTATGATGGAACGCAACTTTTTGTTTATAAAACAGGCAAGGGCGGAATGGGTGATATTTATGTGTCTAAACGTGAGGGAGCGGAGTTTTCCTCTCCAAAATCATTAGGAGATAATATTAATACCAAATATAGAGAGCCTTCTGTATCTATTACGCCTGATGCAAAGACAATTTACTTCTCCAGTGACCGTCCTGGCGGTTTTGGGGGCTTAGATATTTACAAAAGTACACTTGATGAAAAAGGAAATTGGGGTGTAGCAGTGAATTTGGGTGCAGAAATCAATACGGAATATGATGAAGATAGTCCCTTTATTCACGACAACGAAACTCTTTATTTTAGCTCCAAAGGGCATAGTAGTATGGGGGATTATGATATTTTTGTAGCACAAACCATAACGAACGAAAATGATAAAACAACTACAAAATGGGCTAAACCTGTTAATTTGGGTATGCCTGTCAATACGGCTGATGATGATATTTACTTTATTTTATCCGCAGACAACCGTACTGGCTATTATTCGTCTGGGAAAGAAGGTGGTTTTGGAGAAAAAGATATTTATACTGTCAGAATGCCTGAATTAAAGTTGCGCAAAATCCAGATGCCACCTATTAAAGTGAACGGGAATATTGTTGTTGAAAAGAAAGAAATAGTAAAAAAACGAGGTATAACTATCTTAAAAGGTACTATTACAGATAAAAAGACAAATGAGAAGTTAATTTCTGATATTGTTTTGGTTGATTTGGCAGAAAATAGAATTGAAGAAGAATTTATTTCAGAAAATCCACTAGGAAAATACGAAACAGTAATGAAATCTGGCAAAAACTATCTTATTACAGTAACAAAAGAGGGTTATTTGTTTCATTCTGAAGATTTTAATATTCCTTTTTCTGAAGAAAACCAAACTATTATTCTTGATGTGGCACTTGACAGACTTGCCATAGGTAATAGCATCAATTTGAAAGTTTTTTATGATTTTGATAAAGATTTCCTTAGACCAGAATCAAAGACAGAACTAGAAAGACTTTACAGTTTTATGAAATTGCATCAAAAAATCAAAGTAGAAATTGGCGGACACACAGATGCTATTGGTACAGATGAGAAAAACCTTGACCTTTCCAACAGGCGTGCAAGTTCAGTAGTAAAATACCTAGAAGAAAAAGGCATAGAAAAAGACCGTTTGGTAGCAAAAGGTTACGGAAAAACTAAGCCAATAGCTACTAATGATACAGACAAAACACGCCAACTCAACCGCAGAACGGAATGTAAAATCATTTCATTGTAAAAAATATTCAAAAAAACCAAAAAATATTTTATTGATAATCAATTATTTAGCATTTTCATTTCATTTATTTTCAATTTTTTTATAAGAAAAATTTGCAAGTAGAAAAAAAAGTATTACCTTTGCATCACATTAAACGAAAGTAGTAGCAGAAATTCTAAGACTTTAGTTTAGGTTAGAAGCCTTAGTAGCTCAGCTGGTAGAGCAACTGACTTGTAATCAGTAGGTCGCTGGTTCGATCCCGGCCTGGGGCTCGCAAAACCGCTTTAGAATACGTTCTAAGGCGGTTTTTTAGTTATAAAAGTAGCACTTTTTTGGTCGTTTTTTGGTACTTTTTCACTCAAAAAGTCGCAAAAGTCCTTATTATTTTGGTAGATATTGCGAAAGTCCAAAACGCTTATTTTGGAATTATCCACAAAATTTAAAAATATTTTTTCAGTTGCTTTGTCGCCTGCCTGGTCGTTATCCAAAAACAAACATATTTTTTTGGTAGCATCTCCCACACACTCCAAAAATTTAGTAACATTTGATACAGAATGTAAAATAATGATATTTGCCTTAAACGGTTTTTTGTAGTGTGTAAGACTTGCCAAAAAATCAAACATCCCCTCAAATACTACAAAGGTATCAATGTAACCATTATCAATAATTGAAATATCTTTTGCACCCAAACAAAAGTATTTATTTAATTTGATATTTTTGACTTCATAACCATTTGAGGCGTTTTGCATACCTAAACCAAAATAAGGTTTAATTTGTGTGTCGCTGGTTTTGTAGTAAACTTCACTCAAAAAAGTTTCTGCAACTTCAATGCTTATTTTACGGTTTTTGATATATTCCAAAAAGAATGTATTTTTTAGTGGTTTAACACTCTCTATTTTTATTTTGGTGTCCTTTGTTGTTGGTAAAGTTTTAATGCTAACAAAAGAAAAATTAGAGATATTAAGTAGCATCTTTACAGTAGCTATAAAATTGAGGTTTAAAAGTTTGCTTGTAAGCAAAATTACATCACCTCCCAAACCTAAACCAAAATCATAAAACGAATTATTTTTATAAACTGCAAAAGATGCCGTTTTTTCGCTCCTTAGTGGACTTGTGTACCAAAATGCTTTATTATCTTGTTTGACTGGTTCAAAACCATTATTTGTGAGAATTTGTACTATACTTGTGGTTTTTGCTTGTGTAAGTTGTTCGCTTGTGAATTGTGCCATAAATTGTAATATTTTAATTTGTGAAGTTTCTTTTTTGTAAGCTAAAAATTGTACTATTCCAAGATTTGATAACTTAGTGAAGTAATGAAGTGAAATGAAGAAGGCGTATATGTAAATTTCACTTCACTTCATTAACTTTTTTTGTCGTGAAACTTAGTGAAGTGAAGTGAAACTTTCCCTTATATATACTTCACTTCACTTCATTAACTTTTTAGTGAAATGAAGTGAAAAATAGGGTTAATGAAAAATTCAATTTGATTATTGGATTTTTTCTCAAAACTTATCATTTCAAGCTGGATAAGTTTATCAATTTTTTTGACTGCTGTTCTATCACTACAATTGTCTAACTCCATTATTCTTTTTATG
>JANYGM010000423.1 GCA_025362415.1 bacterium | reverse complement strand
ATAGATTTTCCTTCAATAGCAGGTTATAATGGTAGAAAAAACTGTAGTAATGCAGTCAATGAAACTAGCTTTAATGCGTATATGCAACAAATTGTGGCTACAGACACAGAATTTTCAAGAGCTGGTTACATCAAAAAACTTACTAGCCGTAGGGCAGGAGGAAATTGTTTTAGTATTGCGCAAGCTATGAAAATGACGTTGCAATTATCAACAGAAACTACTCGTTTGGACGTTTTGAAGAGTTTGTACTCTAATTTGTATGATTTAGATAACATTTCACAAGCAGTACAGGTGTTTTCTACTCGTGAAAATCAAGATGAATGGTTAGCTTTTATTCAAAATCCAAATGCAAACCCTAGCAATCCTAACAACCCAAATGGTAATCCTACAAATCCTGTAATAGTTGCTTGTACAGTAAATGAGCAAGAGTTTACAGCTTTGACCACTGTTTTGAATAACGAATATAGTTCAAGTAGTCGTATGCTTGTTGCTAAAAATACTGTTCGTAATTTTAAGTGTTTTTCTATTGCGCAGGTGCGTGTAATTATAAAAATGTTTAATACAGAAGCTCAAAAACTAGATATTGCCAAATATTTATATGATTATACTGATGTTGTACAACGCAAACAGTATTTCAGCATTAGTAACGAGTTTTATACAAGTAATGCACGTACTGATTTTAGCAATTTTTTAGCCGCTAAAAAATAAAGGAACTGTCTAGGTAGTTAAAATTTGGTGTTAAACAAGTAATGCTGAATAGTGGTCAGGCTGCAAAGCCTAATGTAAAAAGCATTACATCTTTAACACTTTGATAGCGACATTATACATTTGTATTCGTGGGGTATAAAACCCCACGTTACTGATTTTTGGCTAAAAATATGTTTTAAAATCAGTAGCGCAGGGTTTTATACCCTGTGTCTCAAAATAAAGCCTACTAATTTGTAATGTCGTTGTCTAACTACCCTTATTTTGTACTTCTTCCCTATGCAACACAAAAAATACCTTTTTTTTACGCTGTTTTTCTTCATTATTGCGCTTGGTTTGCGGTATTTTTGGTATGAAGTAACCCAAAAAGGTAATGAAGATGGTTATGTACAAATCATTCAGCAAAATGTGCAAAAAGAACTAGAAATAGTCGCACAAGAAGCTATACAAATTAAGAAAATTTTTCAGGAAAATAATTATAGTTTACTTGTAGATTTGAGTAAAAAACAAAAGTACCATTTTTATATTTTTAAGAATAAAAAAATGATTTTTTGGTCAGACCACCGTTTTGTACCTGACTATAAAGATATTGCAGGAAAGTACAAAAACCAGTTTTTTACACTATTACAAGGAGATTTTATTATTTTCCAAGACGGAATGATGACTGGTGGCAATAGTGAAATAGAAATATTTATTTTTGTTCCTGTTTATCAAAAATTTGACATAGAAAATGCCTATCTCAAATCCAGCTATAATCCAAATATCATTCCCAATACGGAAATACGCATTTCTTATAGCCCTAATCAAAATAAAAAATTTAATATTGCCGCTACTGATGCTAGTTTTTTGTTTGCGGTTCAATCAGCACAAAAAATACAAGCACCAAGTAAGACTTTGCTACAAATTGCTGTTTTATTTGGCATTTTGGGGGCTATCACTTTAGGTTTTCAAGTAAATTATTGGTATTGGAAACTCAAAAGTAGTGGACATTACCGTTATGGAGTGCTTTTACTGATTTTGTACCTGCTTGCCATACGTATTCCTATGCTTGAAATGATGCTCCCTTTTGATGTAATAGAATGGGAACTTTTTAATCCAAAATACTATGCCTCTTCTTATTTTGCACCAAATCTGGGTGATTTTTTCTTAAATACTTTTTGTGTGGTGATGTTGATGTTTAATATACTCAAAAATTATCATAATTCTCGTACCTACCTGTATATTGTCAAAAAACTGCCTTATTTGTTACGTTATAGCATTTCTTTGGTGCTTGTGTCGGTTACATATTTGTCATTGTATGGCGTTTTTTATGTAATGAGTACTGTTTATCTTCATTCTCAAATTGTGCTGGATATTTCTCAAAACATTGATTTATCTTATTTTAAAGTGGTTTTTCTGCTGATTTTTGCAATGAGTAGTATTATTTTCTTTATTGTTACGAATATTGTTGTAAGAATTTTTATTAGAATAAACAAAAAAAATATTTTTCAAGTAATTCCTTCGTGGCTTGGTGGGACACTTATTTATGTGCTTTTGAGCCATTGGGCAGGGATTTACTATATTTTTGTGGTCATTATTGGAGCTATTTATTTTCTGGTGGCGTTGTATTTGCTTTTACCAAAATATTTGTACCGTTTTCGTTATTTGACTTCAATTTACCTGTTTTTGGCATCTTTCGTGTGCGCAAGCGTGGGAACGTATGCCATCTATGTTTTTGGTGAAAATAGAATTGATATTGAAAAGAAAAAGTACGCTGAAACCCTCTTAGAAGAGAAAGACCCTTATACAGAATTTATTTTGGAGGAGGCGCACAATGACATCAATAAAGATGAAAATATCAAACAGATTTTTCTTAGTCCTTTTCAACCCAAACAACTTGTAAGACAACGAGTTAGGCGTTTTTTGAGTAATACTCTTGAAAAATATCAAACGCAAATTCATATTTTTGATGTGGCAGGAAAGTCGGTGGACAATCCAGCTTTACCAACTTTTTTGGATTTTTCTAAGAAATATAACAAAGCAAAATTCAAAACAGACAAAGAAAATACCTACTTTGTGAGTGAAAATAACGCCATAGAAGCCCAAATTGGCGACAATATTCTCAAAGAATATCTCAATTTTATAGAAATAAAACAAGATACAAATCTGCTTGGCTACATAATTATTGACCTCAAACAAGCAAAACATTCACCCAATAATCTTACCCCAGAACTTCTCATAAAGCAGCAATACAGGCAAGGAGAGGAGTTTTATAAGTATGATTATGCCATATATGTAAATAACCGCATTTCTTATTCTCGTGGAAATTATAACTATGAAAAAGATTTTAGTCCTACGTGGTTTAATTTGTCTTCTTTATATCAAGAAGGTTTAACTGTTGCTAATCATAAGCATTTTGCTATGAAATCTGATAATCAAAATACTTACAATCAAAGTATTGATAATCAAGAAGTTAAACAAGATAATCAACCAAATAGTCAGCAAATAAAGCAAGTTGTTATTTCGTCTGACAGATATACATTAAAAAATATTTTTGCTAATTTTTCTTTATTATTTTTAATTTTAGCACTTATTGTTTTTATTTTGGTGCTTTTGTATGCTATGCGCAATAGGTATTCAAAAATGAGTGTCAATTTTTCTACAAGAATTCAGATTTATCTTAATATTGCATTTTTTTTGCCACTTATTGTAGTGAGTATCATTACTTTAAGTTTATTTAGTGCTTCTTACGAACAAGATTTGAGTAATAATTTTATCAATAAAGCAGAAAGCGTATCTAATAGTATCAATGCAGACTTACAACGCTTTCAAAATCAACAACTTATCAGCAAAGAACAACTATCCACAGAGCTAAATAACCTCTCTGCGTATGCACAAGCAGACCTTAACCTTTTTGATATACAAGGGCATCTCATAGCTTCTTCACAACCAGCTATTTATGATAATAATATTCTCTCAAAAATGCTCAATCCTCTTGTTTATGCCTCTTTTATTGAGCAAAAAGAAAAAAGTTTGCTACTTTCAGAGTCTATTGGATTATTAAATTATAAAACCGTTTATGTGGCAGTGCGTTCTTTTGATAATAATGCCCTTTTAGGCATTTTGAGTGTCCCTTTTTTTGATTCTGAAGAGGAAAGAGATAAGAAAATTATCAATATTTTGGCAACAATTATCAATATTTTTACAGGTATTTTTATTATATTTTTAATTTTTTCTTACTTTGCCTCTCGTCTGCTTACTGTTCCGTTGCAACTTATTACTCAAAAAATCAGAAAAACAAGTTTAAATAAATATAATGAACCGCTTGTATGGGCTTCTGATGATGAAATTGGTTTGCTTGTAGGCGAGTATAACCGTATGCTAGTGAATTTGGAAGATAGTAAGGAGGCACTTAGTCGTAGCGAAAAAGAGTCTGCTTGGCGTGAAATGGCTAAACAAGTAGCACACGAGATAAAAAACCCACTTACGCCTATGAAACTCACTTTGCAACACCTGCAAATGAAGATAAATAGACAAGATTCTGACCTCAAAAACCTTATAGAAAAGCCATTTGCTACTATTTTGACACAAATAGACACGCTTAGTGATATTGCTTCTTCTTTTGCGTCTTTTGCAAAAATGCCTATTCCAAAAAGTGAGAATTTTGATATTGCTAAAAACCTTCATAAAATCATTGATTTACACAAAGAAAATAACCAAATAAGCATTTCAAGCCATATTTTAGAAAATCAAAAAGATAGTATTTGTATGGTGCGAGGTGATGAGCAACTTACAGGACAAATATTTAACAACCTTATTATCAATGCAATACAAGCTATTCAAGGCGACAAACAACCACAAATAATAGTATATCTTAAAATTACGGAAAAAGGTTTTGCTCGTGTGCAAATACAAGACAACGGTAGTGGTATAGATGAAGAGATACAAAATAAAGTTTTTATGCCTAATTTTAGCACCAAAACTACGGGTTCTGGGATTGGTTTGGCACTCGCAAAACGTGGAATAGAACACGCAGGAGGGCAAATTTGGTTTGAAACAGTCGTAGGAAAAGGTACAAGTTTTTTTGTAGAATTGCCACTTAGTAGTATCTAAATTTCTGGAATTGGTTTGAAATAATCAAGTTTTCCGTTACTGTAAAAGTTCCATTCCAAAAAAATGGTTTATATTTGGTTCTTGAATTAATAAAATAGGAAGACTTCGTTTTAAACGAAGTCTTCCTTAAAAATCACATAATTGATAATTAAATTAAGCCCTATTAAGGTAAATCTTAGAGTCTGAAAAGCATTACGAAAATAATTCTTTGTTCTTTTTTTACTAAATCTGGTCGCCAACTAGGGTCTAATACTGATGTACTAAAACCTGTTTGTGAAGTAACACCACCACGACCTGCAAAATAAGGCACACTTGAATTTCTGTTTACATATTCTAATCTAAATGTAATGCTTTGATTAGGCATATAATCAATATTAGTAGAGAAATCCCAACCTTCAAATTTATCACCAGGATTGGCAGAAAAGGGAAAAGCTCCCTCTGTTGTTGTTGGATTATTAGGGTTTGGAAGTGGGCTTGCCTGTCCTGTGGGATACAATACCAAATATCTACCAGGATTGGTCATATAGCCACCGCCCACCGTAATAGCAAATTTGTTTTTGGCAAACCAAATCCTATTATAAAGCATTGCACTCACAAAATACTGTGCAGCACCTTTTGTGCTATCTCCATCTTTAAAGCCATTTACACCACCACCTCGCTCAAAACCAATATCACCAGTCAAAGAAAACGCCATTTTAGTAATACCTCTTGCTTTTGGTTTGTTGTAATAACGCACCAAAAGACTATTATCACTATGAAAACGAACTCTTTCTTTTATTCCTGCAGCGTCTGTACCATAGTAATTGTTGGTAAGCAATTTGATATTACTATTTGGCATCCAAGTAATATTGCCACCAATTCCTGGCATACTATTAAATTTGCCATAACTTTGCCAACCGTTGATTATCCAAGGTTCTATTTTTAGATTTTTGGTAGGGTGAATTTGAATACGAATACCATTAAAAAACCAAGGCGTATTATCAGAAGTAAAAGAAGCTTGATATTCCCAATTTTCTGCTTGATAGTAAGAATTTAGTCCAATATACGACATAAACATTCCAGCATCAATATTTATTCCATACCATTTGTTGATATGATAACCTGCATAAGCCTCACTCAAATAACGGTACACATTTGCTAACTCATATTGTCCTCTGTATGGACTTAAATCATTGCGAGGTACTACAATACTTCTTGTGCCAAATTGGGTCATAACTCTCGCTCGTGCATTTTTGTAGGTAAAATCACCTCCAAAATGCAAGGCAGCAAGTTGTATTTCATTGTGTCTTGCAAGGGCAGTAGAACCAACTACGGTATTATCAATTGGGTTATTGAAGCCGTAATTATAATTTACATCTAACAAAATACTTGGTGTAAAATACTTAAATTTTTTCCAAATATTTTCTGTTCTTCTGTCGCTTCCATTTTGCCACGTCATATCAATATTTTCAAAAGGCTCTCCCTTTTGTTTAGCTTTGTTTTTTTGGTACAATGAATCTGTTTCCTCTTGTTCCATTTTCAAGCTATCCAAAAGCTCTTTTTTGATTTGATTGATAATTGCTTGTTTATCTTGTTCATTGAGTATTTGCGCACTTGCCATTGTGCTAAATACCATCATAAAAACTATTATTACTTTTTTCATTTGTTTGTTTATTATGTTTATGTGTTGATGTAACTTAGATAACGGCATTGATATTTTGTATTAGTTCCAGCGCAATATTTATAAAACTAGCACTTGCTAGTGCCACTCCGCTGGAGTGAAATACATTCTTTGACCTATTCTATAAATATATCAGTCCGCTGGACTGTAATACAAACTAACAATGTCGTCGTTATCTAACTAAGAACTAAGGAATAATTTGATACTCAAATTATTGCATTCATTCACAATTTCCCCTGTGTCGTCAGGTGTTTCCACCTGACGACACAGGCGCTTTTAGATTTTTCATTTTGGAGAAAATAATGATTTTTACGTTTTATTTTCTCCAAAAACTGGTATTTAAAAGCTATATTTGTTGTCGGGTGGAAACACCCGACAACACAAAAAAAGGAATAATTTGATTATCAAATTTTTGCATTCATTCACAATTTAAAATTCACAATTACTTAGTTCTCTATTTAGTTGAATATTATTGATAGGTTGATAAATGAGTGGTACTTCTTCTGTGATGACATCACTTTTTTCCAAACCAAAAGCTGCTTCATCACTTTGTCCAAGTTGTTTTAGGAAGAAATAACTACGTAATAACAAACCCTCTTTCAGAGCAAATTCATTTTCAATAGAAAGGAATTTTTCTATTACTACAAATTTAAAATCAGGCTCACTGTTGTATTTGGTTGAGCCATCTGGGCGGATATGCAAATTCAGTTCTTTATTGGCAACAAGTTCTTGTACAATTTTTTTGAAGTACAATTCTGTTTTGGGTTGAATACGAAAACCAATATTGATGCTTACTTTGATGACTTTATCATCAACAAGTTCTGATACATCATAACTCAAATCATAAGGTTGGTCGGTACGATGCAAATGCAAAAACCAATAGACATCTGCCCTTTTTGGCTTTTTAGAGAAAATAGATTTTATTATTTTTTCCTCAATCTGACTTCTATTATTTGCCTTAGTAAGATAAATAAGATGTGTAGAAAACTTTGGAATATTGTCGTCTTCTGTTAGTTCTTTTAGGCTATCACTATATTTTCCTAAATCTATAAATTTAGTGAAACGGTTATTTATTTTTCTAGCATTGTACCAAACATACATTACTAAGAAAATGAATAATTCAAAAAACAAAAACATCCATCTTTCTTTTATTTTTGCTACATTAGCAATGAAAAATGAAGTTTCTACTAAAGCAAAAATGAGTAATAAGCCAAATACTAAAAATTTATTCCATTTTTTGATGTAGATAAGATATACAGTTAGCAGTATAGTGGTCATCATCATTGTTACGGTAATACTAAATCCGTAAGCGGCTTCCATATGTTCTGATGATTTGAAATAAACTATCATCAAAACACAACCTATCCAAAGAATGGTATTTACACTTGGAATATAGATTTGACCTTTAGTTTCAGAAGGCTGTCTTACTGCTACTCTTGGCCAAAAATTCAGGTTCATTGCCTCGCTAATAAGTGTATAGCTACCACTTATGAGTGCTTGTGATGCTATAATAGTGGCTAGTGTCGCAATAATAATCCCTATTATTAAAAACCATTCGGGCATTACTTCGTAAAATGGATTACGTCCATTGAGTAAATTGCCAGCACTTGAAAGTACCCAAGCAGATTGCCCCATATAATTTAGAACAAGTGCAATTTTTACAAAGCCCCAAGATATTCTAATATTCTTTCTACCACAATGCCCAAGGTCGCTATACAATGCTTCTGCACCTGTAGTACACAAGAATACTGCACCTAATAGCCAAAAGCCATTAGGATATTCCGTTAGCAAATTATAAGCATATATAGGATTAAGTGCTTTGAAAACTTCTGGGTGAATGATAATTTGATTGATACCTAATATTGACAACATTAGAAACCAAACAACCATAATAGGTCCAAAGGCTTTGCCTACTTGATTTGTACCAAAGCGTTGAAAGAAAAATAAAATAGAAAGAATTATAATTACTACTACAATAGTGGTGGTACTACCAGCAGCAAAAATAGCTTCTAAGCCTTTTACATTTGCCAAACCCTCTACGGCACTCGCTACAGAAATAGGTGGAGTAATAATGCCATCTGCTAAAAGTGTAGTAGCACCCAAAATAGCTACAATGGTTAAGCCTTTCCCATATCTTTTTACCAAAGCATATAACGAAAAAATGCCACCTTCACCCTGATTATCAGCTTTTAGAGTGAGCCATATATATTTGATGGAAGTTTGGATAATTAAAGTCCAAAAAATACAAGATACACCACCATATACCAATGTTTCAGTAATTGGTTTTGTACTAATAATGGCTTTCAGTACATACAATGGGCTTGTGCCAATATCTCCATAAATAATGCCTAGTGCCACTAAAAGAGATGCAGCTGTAATTTTACTGTTGTGAATAGAATTTTGTTGGTTCATTGCATTAAATGTTGTTTATTTTAATGCGACAAAATTACTCATTCAGCTATAAGCAAAGTATAAAGAAGAGAGAGAAGTGTATAAAGATTTTGTAAAGACTAATGAAATCTGTATCCTATACCATTTTCTGTAATGATATGGGTAGGTTTTGCAGGATTTTCTTCAATTTTTTTTCGTAATGTGCCTACAAAAACTCTCAAATACTGTGCTTCAGTCTGTGAACCAACACCCCAAACTTCTTTTAGGATAAATTGTTGTGTCAAAACTCTACCTTCATTTTTTGCTAAAAGTACAAGTACATTGTATTCAGTTGTGGTAAGTTTTAGAATTTCATCATTACGTTTCACTATTCTTGCTACTAAATCAATACTAATATCATTAAAAATCAGTATTGAATTTGTATTTGGTAAGTCATTTCGTTTTATAGCGTTACGAATGCGAGCCAATAACTCGGCAGTACGAAAGGGTTTGGAAAGATAGTCAGTAGCTCCATTGTCCAAAGCTTTTACAATCTCCTCTTCATTACTTAGTACTGAAAGCATAATAATAGCTTTGTTATACCACTGTCGTAATTCTGTGAGTATTTGTTGTCCGTTTTTGTCAGGCAATTCAATATCTAATAAAATTAAATCAGGGTTATAATTAGCGGCTAATGAAATACCCATTTTACCTGTTTCAGCTTGAATTACGCTATAATCATTGGTTTCTAGGGTTATTTCTAATAGTTTACGAATTTGAGGTTCGTCATCAATTATTAGTATGTTATGGTTACTCATTTTTTAATTTATTGATATAGGAGGTTTCTACGGATAAAGAAATTTCAATTATTAAGCCTTTTGGAGTATTATGTAATGCTTTTACTGTGCCGTTGTGTGCTTCTATGTAGCCTCTCACAATAGACAAACCAAGCCCAGTACCACCTGTGGCTGATTGTGGTACTCTATAAAATTTATCAAACAAGAATGGCAATACTTCATTACTAACGCCATTTCCGTTGTCTGCCACTATTATTTTAAGTATGTTTTCTTCTGAAAATTCTGTTGTAATGCTTATTGTCGTTTTGGGTGGAGTATAGGTAATAGCATTATTAAGAATATTTTGCAATACCTGCTGAATAATCCCTGCATCTACACTAACTAACGGCAAAGCGTCATTTAGGTTGTAAAAAATAGTATGTTTTAGTTGATTTTCTGTGTTGTTGATTGTTTCAGTTATTATTTCATTGATATCATAGTATGATTTTTTTAATTGTAACATTCCTGTTTCTAAACGGCTCATACTCAACAAATTATTTACTTGGTCATTTAGGCGGTTGGCAGCAATACTGACTTGCTCTAATAATATTTGTTTGTTTTGTTTTGTCAAATTTTCTGAAAAGTTTTGAAGTGTATCAGTTGATGCCACAATAGTAGCAATAGGCGTTCTTAGTTCGTGTGATAATGAATTAAAAAGGGTATTATATAATTTTATGGTATTTTCTTTCTCTTTTTTATCTCGTGTTTCATTTTGTGCTTTCCGTATTTTGTATGTTAGTATAGCATTGATAACAGCAACTATAAAAAATACAATAAATAATAAAATATCATCTGTACCTGCAATATGAAATGTATAAAGTGGTGGTATAAAAAAGAAATTTAAGACCAATGCTGCTAAGGCTGATGCAATAAGGACAGGTATAATATCTAAAGTAACAGCAAAAATACCTACGACAAAAAGTAAGATGATAGCAGTAATACGGTAATCAATTTTTTCATAAAATAGATTACAACTATATGCAACACATATAATAAACAATACGCTTATTAATATTTGTCTAAATGTTTTGTTATGAAATAATTGATTTAGCATATTTTCTTGTATTAAAAAAAGTCCTTCAAGGTTTCAAAAACCTTGAAGGACTAAAAATTACGTAATTCGTAATTGATAATTCGTAATTGAATAGATTAAGCTAAATACTTGCTTACATCTGTGTAAGGCAAGTTAAAAGCATCAGAAACTCCTTTATAAACAATTTCACCGTTTACGATATTAAGCCCTAATTTTAGGTCAGAGTTGGTTTTACAAGCCTCTTTCCAACCTTTGTTGGCAAGCTCAAGCGCATACGGAAGTGTTGCATTAGTAAGTGCAAGCGTAGATGTATAAGGCACAGCACCTGGCATATTTGCCACGCAATAATGCACAATATCATCAATAATAAAAGTTGGGTCTTCGTGTGTGGTCGGGCGACAAGTTTCTATACAACCGCCTTGATCAACAGCGACATCAACCAAAACAGTACCTGCACGCATCAATTTAAGCATATCTCTCGTAACCAAGTGAGGAGCTTTTGCGCCAGGAATAAGCACCGCACCAACAATCAAATCAGATGTTTGGATAGCCTCACGGATATTGTATTCATTTGACATCATTGTTTGCACGTTGGCAGGCATAATATCGTCCAAATAACGCAAACGAGCTAAACTAACGTCCATAATAGTAACGGTTGCACCCAAACCAGCCGCCATTTTTGCTGCTTGCATACCTACAATACCGCCACCCAAAATCAAAACATTAGCCGCTTTCACGCCAGGAACGCCACCAAGCAAGATTCCACGCCCTTTAATTGGTTTTTCCAAATATTTTGCACCTTGTTGTACTGCCATACGCCCAGCCACTTCAGACATAGGAATAAGCAAAGGCAAACTACGGTCAGGGCGTTCTACAGTTTCATAAGCTAGACAAACCGCTTTACTTTTCATCATTGCAAGCGTGAGAGGCTCATAAGAGGCAAAATGAAAGTATGTAAAAAGTAATTGATTTTCTTTGATAAGTGGATATTCTTCTGCAATTGGTTCTTTTACTTTGACAATCATATCCGCAATTTGATAGACTTCAGAAATTGTGTCTACCATTGTTGCGCCTGCTTTCGTGTAGTCGTCATCAGAAAAACCGCTACCAATACCAGCCGTTTTTTGGATATAAATAGTATGTTTGTGTTTTTTGAACTCTGCAACACCTGCAGGAGTAAGCCCTACACGGTTTTCGTTGTTTTTAATTTCTTTTGGAACGCCAATAATCATAAAGAATTAGTTTAGAATGTGAGTTGTTAATTAGGAATTAGGAATTAGGAATTAGGAATTAGGAATTGTGAATTGTGAATTAGGAATTATTGTATTTCATTTATAATTCCTAATTAAAAATTCCTAATTAAAAATGTTACACAAAGATAATTATTTTTATCATTTTTTAGATAAAAAATAGGATTTTTTTTAGGATTTTTGGAATAAGTTTGATAAAATATTTGCAAATATGGTTATTTTATACTATTATTGTAATTAGTTGATGCTTTACAGATTATATCAACTCACAACTCACAACTCACAACTCACAACTCACAACTCATCAAAAAGATTTCTGTTATTACGGTTACTTTCAATGCTGAAAAATACATCAAAAATACTGTTAAAAGTGTTTTTGAACAAACTTTTACGGATATTGAATATATTATTATTGATGGAAAATCAACGGATAAAACACTTCAAATAGCCAAAGAAACTGCACAAGAATACAATAATATCAATAATCATAATAACAACAATCCTAAAAATATTGATATTTTGGTTAGTGAAAAAGATACTGGACTTTATGATGCTATGAACAAAGGTATAAAACTTGCTACAAGTGAATATATAATGTTTATGAATGCGGGAGATACTTTTTTTGATAAAAATACACTAAAAAAATATCTTTCAAAGTGATAAAAATAGCAATGAAAACATTAGCGAAAGTAGTGATATTTTTTATGGAGATGCACAAATGATTAGCGAGAATGCTACAGAAGATATTAACAAAATTTTGGGTTTGCGTAGTGAAATAACGCCACATAAATTGCCTAAAAACTTACGTTGGCAAGATATGGCTTTGGGAATGGTGGTTTGTCATCAGTCTTTTGTGGTAAGGCGTACACTCGCACCTATGTATGAGCTAAAATACCGTTATTCTGCTGATGTTGATTGGGTGATAAAATGCCTCAAAAAATCAAATAAGACTACTTTTACCAATCTTACTATTTCTAATTTTTTGTTGGGTGGGCTTTCTACTAAGCAACGCAAAAAATCTTTAAAAGAAAGATTTGATGTACTTTGTACGCATTTTGGCGGTTTACAGACAGTTTTAGCGCATTTTAGAATTATCTTTAGAGGAATATTTTTTACGCTTAAAAGGAAAAAGAGTTATTTTTAAAATACTTTAAAAAACAAAAAGCCTTTGCATTTTGCAAAGGCTTTTTATATTTGCTCCCCTTTGGGCTGGGGGCTACTTACCGCCATTCATTTTATCAAATTTAACTTTTTGTTTTGCATCAAGCAAAGATGCAATAGCTTCACGGCGTTCTTTTTTAGCTGCTTTTTCTTTTGCACTATCTTTTGATGCAGCTGCAGCATCAATAGCTTTATTCATTTTTATATTGATTTCTAGTACTTTACCTTTTTGGTCAGCATTAAGTACCAATGCTTTTGTAAGGTCATTTGTGTAGATAGTAGCACGTTGTTCTGCTGTGTTTTTAGTTTTGCCTTGTGCGAAAGCTGAAGCAAGAGAGAAGAAAAACAAGAAGCAAAGTAGTAATAAATTCTTTTTCATTTTGATTAGAAATTTAGATTATTGAATAAATTGGAAAATTGTTAAATACCACCGCAATTAAAGCATTTAATATGTAATTTCCAAATATTTTGACATAAAATTTATTAGTTTTATAGATGTATTTATGAAACAGACCATATACCAGCCATATAGGATTGTCTATTTGGATTGAATAGGTAGTTTTTTTATAGTGATATTCTTTAGTTTAAATATTATTTTACCTATTTCTGCGTTTCCAAAATTGCCACCATTTGCGAGGTTTATTTACACGCATAGAACCAACCATTTTACCTGATTTCTGCTCTTCTTTTAATTCACGTACTGGTGTTCCAGTTATCACACCCATTGATAGCGTTGTTTGTTCTCGTTTTATCCTTTGTGTCGCACTGACAGTAAATAAAGCTTGTTTATTTTCATCTTCTTTCATTTCCACCAAAAAGACTTTTTTATTTTCAAGTTCTTTTTTAGAAATTATTAAGGTTGTATCTTCAAAAATATGTGCTGAAGCCATTAAAATAATAGAATTTTTAAGCATTTTTTTAGAAATACTCAAACTAAATTCTCCATTATCATTGGAAACCGTTGCCACTTGTTTATTACCTTTTAGCACTATGCTTGCGCCAGGAATTGCCTCTTTTTTGGTATCAGTTATTTTTCCTGTAATGATAAAATCAGTTTGTTTTTTCGTTTTTGGAATAGTATCATTACCAACAATAATGGGATTGTTTGTTTCATTTTCAAAATTTTCTATTTTAGGTTTTTCAGTAATAGCTTTAGCATCAGCACTTGTGTTAGCAGAAAACAACAAAAGTCCAGCCAAAAATTGATACAATTTTGGGCTAGTGTGAGGACTTGTATCTATCAAAACCCTATTTAGTTGCGTTTGGGTAAAACGTCCACAAAGATTTTTATTATTACTTTTTATTATTTTAAGTATTTCATTATCAGTTAGTTTACTAAAATCTATTACGTTTTTCTCGCACATAGCGCAAAACTTACCTTTGTCC
>JANYGM010000349.1 GCA_025362415.1 bacterium | reverse complement strand
GATTTACAATTTAAGAAAAAAATACAATATAAAAAAGAATTAGGGCGCAAATTAGGGCGTAAAAAATAAAAACATCTATTAAAGTGCGTTTAAAGCAATTAAATAGATGTTTATTATAAGGGTTGTAGTCTGTACGGGAATCGAACCCGTGCCACCTCCGTGAAAGGGAGGCGTGCTAACCGCTGCACTAACAGACCATTTAGGAATCTTACCTCTGGAAATTATTGTGCTTTTGAAAATGATTTTAAAAGCGTTTGTTCCTTTTGGTGATGCAAAGGTAAGAATGTTTTTTGAATAAAAAAACATTTTGTGAAGTTTTTTTACTTTTTTTCTAAGTTTTTTTAGTGAATTATCAAAAAAGTGCTCCTATGGGTGCATAAAGGCTTTTTTACCTAAAAGTTTTTCTTCTGTTTCTCTGTGGTCTGGGTCATCTATGCAACAATCTACTGGGCAAACTGCCGCACATTGAGGCTCTTCATGGAAACCCATACATTCTGTACACTTATCACTGATAATATAATAAAAATCTTCTGAAACAGGAGTTTGAGGCGTTTTTGAATCTATAGTAGTGCCATCAGGCAGTTTTACGGTGGTTAGTTTTGTGCCACCAGCCCAAGTCCAAGATACACCACCTTCATAAATAGCCGTATTAGGGCATTCTGGCTCGCAAGCACCACAATTAATACACTCATCAGTTATCATTATTGCCATACTATTACTTTTTGTCTAAAATTTTTCTGTTGATATTTTGATACTTTTAACCTAAAACTACTCCTACAACATATACAATGTCTTTAAAGTTTGTGCAAAATTATTCTTTTTTTAAGCAATAGTCAAATATTTCAGTTAAATTGTTGTTAATTTGACGTTATTTATTATCTTTCTACATAAAGAAAAAAGCCTCTTGAAAATTCAAAAGGCATTTTTATAGAAAATTATGAAAAAACAACTGTCTTTTACCACACAAAATGATATGAAGACAAAAACTAAACAAAAAACTATCTAATTTGTTTAACTTTTCTTTATTTTATCCAAATTTTTTATCAAAAATATTCTTTCTCTTATGCTTTTTTTACAAAATATTACTTTTGATTTTATTTATAATACTGTTTATCAATATATTAGCAAAAATAATATTGAAGTTTTAGCAGCAATATTTTCACTTATATGTGTGTGGCTAAATATGCGTGTAAGTATTTGGGGTTGGTTATTTTCAATTGTTGCGGCTGGTTTGTACCTGAAAATATTTATAGATACAAAACTTGTAGGAAGTGCAATAATACAAATAATGTTTATTATTTTAAGTTTCTATGGACTTTATTGCTGGTTTTTTGATAATCAACTTGATAGTAAAAAAGAAGAAAAAATAATTATCAAATATTTTCCCAAAGAAAAAATAATACAAACTTTTATAATATTTGCTTTTTTATTGATAACTACTATATTTGTACTGAAATACTTTGATGGAACGCTCGTTTATTTAGATGCATTATTATTGGTTTTGAGTGCTTTAGCGCAATTTATGTTAGCAAAAAAATATATTGAAAACTGGCTTTTTTGGATATTTATCAATATTATAGCCGTTATTCAGTATATAAGTGCTAATTTGTATGTAACGGCTGTATTGTACTTTTTATTACTTTTAATGGCTATAAAAGGCTATTTTGATTGGAGAAAACTCTATCAAAAAAACATCTAAAATCATACCTAAAACCTCAAAAAATTGATTAAAATAGCCATTCTTGGTACAGAATCTTCTGGGAAAACAACACTTGCAGCAGGGCTTGCAAACTATTTTGGAATAGATTTTATAGAAGAATTTGCAAGAGAATATTTAGAAGATTTTTATACAAAAAATCAGCAAAAACAGCCTTATAGCCTGCAAGACGTAGAAAATATTGCAAAACAACAATATCAAAATATCCAAAATTATCAGCAAAATAAAAAACATCAAACACTACTTATTGCAGATACAGAACTTATTGTAACCAAAATTTGGGCAGAAAATAGCTTTAAAACTGTTCCTAAATGGATTTTGGAGCATATAGAAAAGCAAAATTTTGATTTATATTTGCTCACTTCTTATGATGATATTGCTTGGGAATACGACCCTCTGCGTGAACATCAAGACCCAAACGACAGAAAAATGTTGTTTGAATGTTATAAAAATGAACTAGAAAAATATAAGTTTAGTTATGAAATTATTAGCGGAGAAAATAAAGAAAATAGACTAAAAAAAGCTATTGAAATAATTTTAAAATTGCTTTAAAATAGCTTTAAAACTGCCTTAAACTGCACCCCAAACAATCAAAACTAATTAAGAAGACCTAAAATAGCGTAATTTATGAGTGAATTTATGGTGAGTATCACATTGCCTTTGTATTTTGATGAAGAATTTGTTACGCTTGTGCCAAAACAACGTATGATGGTGGATAATTTGATGGCGGAAAACGTGGTACGTGCCTATACGCTCTCACTTGACCGCACCAAATTATGGATAATTATTGATGCAAGTAGTGAGGAAGAAGTGATAAAAACACTCAAAACCTTTCCACTCATAGACTGGATGAACTACCAAATAGAAGGACTTGCATTTCACATGCAAAACTTTCCTGTGCCTGCTATGTCGCTTAATTAGGTAACGACATTACAAATTAGTAGCTTTATTTTGAGACGCAGGGTATAAAACCCTGCGCTACTGATTTTAAAACGTATTTTTAACCAAAAAATCAGTAACGTGGGGTTTTATACCCCACGAATACAAACTTACAATGTCGTTACCTAAATTAGGTACGAAATCTTTACTGTTTTTTTCGTACTTCGTACCTCAAACCTCGTACTTAAGAATACCTCGTACTTAATACCTGTTTTCCTACAATACCCAAGCCAACAATAGAAAATAACACCAAACCAACCACAACTAGTTGCGAAATACCCAAATTCCCACTTTGGTAAGCTGCTTTGAGCGTGCTAGATTGTGCGCCTAGCCAAACTGCTAATGTAGTGCGTGGAAGCATTCCTAATATGCTCATAATCAAAAATTTAGAAAATTTTATCTTGAGCATTGCTAAAAAAATATTAGTAATAGCAAAAGGCAAAACAGGAGAAATACGCATCAGAAATATGATAATGATACTTTTCTCTTCTATTTTAGATTGCAATAAGTTAAGTTTTTCATTTTTGGAGAAAAAATCTTTAAGATGTCCATTATCTATTTTCTCACCTAAAAAATAACCTACTATTGCCGCCATTCCGTAGCTAATAATCAGTCCAAAAATAGCCTCAAAACCCCATAAAAATCCACTCATAAGCGCAATAAGCGTAGTGGGCGTGAGCGCAAACGCCATTGTGAAAATACTTATTAAAAAGAAAATAATTTTTTGATAAGTAGCCAAATTTCTTAGGAAAATTTCGTTTTGTGTACTATAAAAAATAAAAAATGAACTTGTAAGCAAAGGCAAAAGTGCCAACAAAACAATCAGAAAAACAGATTTTTTATTTTCTTGGAGATATTTTAAGAGAAAAAACAATTTTTATTTTTTTTGTGGGTTTGACGAATATTTGTAATTTTACGCAAAAGTACGAAATAATTGTGAATTTTTAATGAATACAAAATATTCTAATGCAAGATTTTGATACTGTAAATCAAGCATTTAGCAAACAATCTGACTATTTTGATGACTATGATTATCAAAATCCTATCCTTGTGTATATGCGTGAGCAGGTACATCAGCACGTACTTAAGTTTTTGCCTCAAAAAGCAAATTACTTAGAACTCAACGCAGGTACGGGTTTAGATGTTTGTTTTTTTGCATCACAACGCCCAGAAAGCACTTTTCACGCTACTGATTTGTCTGATGGAATGATACAAAAACTTCAAAAAAAAGTTGTTTCTCTTTCTTTAGACAAGCAAATAAGTGTACAACAATGTTCTTTTTTGGAACTTGATAAAGTTGAAAATAAACAATTTAATTATGTTTTTTCTGATTTTGGAGGGCTAAATTGCGCCAAAGACCTCAAAGAGGTTGCCACCAAACTTATTCCATTGCTTGCTGACGGCGCTTACCTTACGTGGGTAATAATGCCTCCTATTTGCCCTTGGGAACTTATAACAGCACTAAAATTTAGGTTTTCATACGCTTTCCGTAGGCTAAAACTAGGTGGCACAATGGCACATTTGGAAGGAAATTATTTTAAAACATATTACTTTACGCCCTCACAAGTAGAAAAAGCACTAGGAAATAATTTCAAAAAAATTGCTTTGGAAGGTTTAGGAGCTATTATTCCGCCACCAGAAAGGGAAGATTTTGCAAAAGCAAAACCCATCTTCTTTGAGAAACTAAAAAAATGGGACGAAAAAGTAAGATATAGTTTTCCTTTTAATACGTGGGCAGACCATTTTATTATTACCTTGCAATACCAAAAATAAAGTATAAAATGCAGTATCAGGTGTAAAGGACAAAATACGAACTGAATACAAAACAAAAAAATAAATACAATTTATTACAATTAAACATAATTTTCAAATTTTATGAAAAAGAATTACAAAATAACACTTTTAGCTAGCTTTTGCGCATTTTTTTCTTTGCTTTCCTGCAACAAAACAGAGGAGAAAGATAAAAAAGAAGTAGTGAAAGTTACTGTAAAGGATACAGTCAAAAAGTTAGACAATAAAGTCAATTTTCTTGAGTATGACCCTATTGTTCAGCAACTTATGCTCACAGAAGAAGGAGATTTGCGTGGGCTTAGTTTTGGAGATTCTATCAGTGCCATTAAGAGGAAAGAAATTGGAAAACTCCAAAAAGGGGAAAGTAACGACTCTCTACGCATTTATGTTGTAGAACTTAAAGGGAATAATGAAAATGATGTGGCTGATGCACGTTATATTTTAGACAAAAATCAGCAAATTAAGCAAATGGAGCTAGATATTTTTGTGAGTTTTGAGAGTCAAGTAATGGACGTTTTTAAGAAATATTTTACTGCAAAATATGGTGAAATGAATGGCGTAAGAGATGGAAAAGACAGCAAAGATAGTATTTTTCATTGGAAAAGTAAAAAAGATTACAAAATTACTATGTTCAAAAAGAAACGAAAAGATGAGAATGATGCACCTGGCGTGGTTATTCGTATGAAATAATTAAAAAATCTCCTTTTAAATTTCGTTTGCATCATTTTTGCTGTATATTTGCGAAAATACAAAGTAAACCAAATCATTTTGTTTTGCCAAAACTTACTTTATTATATTGCCTAGTACTCATTATTTTGCTACAATTTTTTGGCAAAGTAGGTATATTTTTGTCCTTCAAAATCAACCAAAAGTACATAGCAAGCAATATTTGTGAGAAAAAGGCTATTCCTAAAAATAGTTGTGAAGGTAGTTGTTTTTTGAAAAAAGAACTACAAAAAGAAGCAGAACAAGCAGAAAAAAATAAAAATAATAACAAAAATATTTCTGATTTTTATATTTCAAATAATATTTTTATAGAAGATAGAAAAGTGTTTTTCAGTATAGAAAAGCACTTTTTCAAAGAAAATAACAGTAATTTCCCTCCCAAAAATTCAAATAAATTGTTGCGTCCACCGCAAATTGCCTAAAAAAGGAAATTTAGTTGCCACAGATGCACAGATAA
>JANYGM010000407.1 GCA_025362415.1 bacterium | reverse complement strand
ATTCTTATATTTGCATCACTCATAACTGCTTGCAATGCGGTGGTTATTTGGGTATCAACGAGCATAATTTTAGGGGTTTGGTTCGCAAAACAAAACTACAAAAAATTATGCTCTTTTTAATTTAAAATGTCACCCATATTGTTATAAACTCCTATTTCTTATTATTACCCCAAATCCACTAAAACAAGGATTGAAACTAGGCTTGGCTTTCAGCTTTCTGTTGGCGTTTTTGTATTATTACCCCAAATCCACTAAAACAAGGATTGAAACACCTATTTTTCGTATTGCGTGATAGAAGTAGAGAGTATTATTACCCCAAATCCACTAAAACAAGGATTGAAACCGCTCCATTCTTTCATAGAAAAATAGCAGCAAATCAAATTATTACCCCAAATCCACTAAAACAAGGATTGAAACGACTTAGTAATGAATTGTAAATAAAATTCTAATTTTGTATTTCTTAGTGCCTTCTTAGTGTGTATTTCTTAATGAACTTAGTGTTAAAAAGAAACTAACTAGGAAGTTATTTGCAATGTATTACTTACAGCCTTGGTTTAAAACTTTTGGAAAGTTAAACTACATAATTCGTAATTGCTTATGCGTGAACTTCTACAATGTATTTTACAGTGCATTGAGACTGCTCATAAACAATATATTCATTGTTTACAAGGTCTGCGCCACCTTCTGCAAACAAAGAATCTACATCAGCTTGTTGTTTTTTGAGGTTAGGAGCGGATAGTTCGTAGCACCAACTTTGATGTTTTTTAATATGAAATTGATTGCCTACGTGAACATCAAAAAGTGCTAAAAATGCTTTATTATCAGAACCTTTTGCCCAATAAGAGCCACGCAAAGAAGTATAATTCAATGATTTACGGAATTTGTCGGCAAAATACAAACCATAACCAAACATTTTTCCAGAAATAATAGCACTTGCAGGACGCAAAACTAAGCCAGTTTCCAAAATTGACATCCAGTTTTCAGAGCGGCTACCGTGCCAAAAAAGCTCCACTTTTTTATTTGCTTGTTGTGCAAACCATTCATCATAAGCCTTTTGCGTTTTCTTGTTGGTAACGGCAAATGCTCTATAAAACTTACTAGATTCATCTTGCATCAAGCCTTTTATCATTGTGATAGTTTTATCATCTGTTACAGGTGACATTTCTAAGCCCATTGTTTGCAAAATATCCACTTTGACAGTTTTGTCTTTGGTGGCTTCTTTCTTTTGCTCATTGATTTGTACTTGTCCGCTCATTACATCTAGCGTATCTTGCTCACTACCAAGGTGATTCTGGATAGTTTCAATATCTTCTTTTGTCTTTGCTTCTTTGAAAAGATGGTCATTGACATTTTTCATTTTACGTGGAATGACTTTATAAAGGTCAAGAAGTCCCTTATTAAAATCCTCCACTTTCATTCCTTTTTTGACTTTTTTGACAAGTGCATCAAGAATAGCTTGCGCCTCTGTAACTTGTTTTTTCGTAACTTGGTCAGCACTAACGGTATAGTTGCTACTGATAGAGTTTTTGGCGTAAGTCATCAGCATTTCTATCAACTCTTTTACGGCTGGGTCGTTGATGTCCACCAAATCCACTTTGTCGCCTTCTTCCACAAAAAGATGCGTTTGGTCAGCATAACCTTTTTTGGTTTTTTCACGGTATTTTGTGCTCCATTCTCCAATTGGATAGCTTGCAACGGTTGCACGCCCACCTACACGCCCATAAGAAACAGTAAAAGTGCCGTTTCCGTTGTCTGTCATATCATAAAACTTGTTGTTGTTGTCAGTCGTTACCATAATAAGTTTGACTGCTTTGGCTACTGTTGTCATAGAAAAAAGTTTAGTTATAAGATTTGGGTTAATATTATGTTGGTACTAGCGTTTAATTTTTTGTAAATATAATAAGTTTACTCCGTAAAATCTTTACGTAGAAGAAATATTTTTTAGAAAATTAAATTTTGTCTATAATTTTTGATGTATGTAAGTTTAACGTATATTTGTAGGTGAAATTATAAATCAATTCAAAAAAATAAAAAGACAAACATCAAAATGCTTAATTCCTTATACATCAAAAATTATAGAAACCTTAAAGAACTTACACTCAAATCTTTGGGACAAATTACGCTCCTTACAGGAAAAAATAATACTGGAAAATCTAGCGTTTTGGAAGCTATTGCTATTTATGTGGCAAAAGGTGATATAAAAATGATTTATGAGCTTTTGGAGGAAAGAGGAGAATATATCAGAGAAACAGGCGAAAGAAGAAACTTTACAGAAGATAATGTTAAACTATTTTCTTCTTTGTTTTATGATAGAAAAATTGATTACAATAATGGAACTTTTATAAATATTAGCCCTAATGAAGATATATTTAAAGATGTTTTTGTTTCTATAAGTCTTGCAAAATATATCAATAGTAATGATGATAAATTAGCTGTTTTAGATACAAAAGATAAAAAACAAAATATTGGTAGTAAAGTAGCTTTATTAGTTAATTTTAGACAAATTAATACAGTTGAAACTGATGTACTTGACTTAGAAAATGAAAAATTATATAGTTTTGATTTTGAAGAAATTAGAAATTATCAAAATCTAAAATTCATAGGAACAAGAGATATTTATAGTCAAAAAAACGCTGAAAATTGGGATAAAATCACACTCACAGATAAAGAGAATTATGTAATTGATGCACTCAAAACCATAGAACCCAATATTCAAAGACTTGCATTTGTTGGAGATAGTAGATTACGTGACCCAATTATAAAACTCTCCAATGTACCTAATACATTACCTTTGCGCAGTATGGGAGATGGTATTAACAGGATTTTGACTATTATTTTGGCACTTGTCAATGCGGAAAATGGCTATTTGCTTATTGATGAATTTGAAAATGGTTTGCATCATTCCGTCCAAAGCAAACTTTGGGAAATTATTTTTAATCTTGCCAAAAAACTCAATGTTCAAGTTTTTGCTACCACACACAGCAACGACTGTATTTATGCCTTTGAAGAAAGTCTAAACGACAAAAATAACATGCTTACAGGTAAACTTATTCGTTTGGATAACAAAAAAGGAATGATAAAAGAAGAGGCGTTTGATGCAGAGGATTTAAAAGTTATTACAGACAGTTTAATAGAGATAAGATAATTTACAAAATAATGAAGGAAATAAACGACTTTAATAAGCAACTTTTAGTAGAGGGAAATGATGATTTTCATTTTGTTTCTGCATTTTGTCAGAAAATAGAGATTTTAGAAAATTTTAGAATAATAGATTGCAAAGGAATAGATAATTTGTGCAAAGAAGTCCCACGCCGTTTAAAGCAACCGCATATCAATACAATAGGAATAATAGTTGATGCTGACACAGATTTAAAGCATATTTGGCTCTCTTTGAAGGATTTAATTGTTATAAGAGGTTTCATTTTTCCTGAAAATATCCCTCAAAATGGGCTTATTCTTGAAAATAATGACGAGCAAAAAATTGGTATTTGGATAATGCCAAACAATGATTTAACAGGTACTTTGGAGGATTTTGTTAAATTACTCATTCCAAAAGATGATAATTTGAAAGATGTTGTTGAGGATACACTTGTTGATATTGAAAACAAAAAACTAAATAAATATGCCCAAAAAGATAGACAAAAGGCTTTTATCAATACGTGGCTTGCGTGGCAAGAAGAATCTGGACTTCCAATGGGACGAGCTATCACTCAAAAAATTCTTTCCACCAACAACCAAAATGCCAAAGATTTTAGTGATTGGCTCACAAACTTATTCAAATAAATAAAATCAACTCAAAAAATGCGTCAAGATTACCTCACAGGCGACCCTGAAAACCTTTCTACCACAGATAAAGATATTGAAAAAGCACTTAGACCGCTTTCTTTTGAAGATTTTGCTGGGCAAGATAAAATTGTGGAAAATTTGCGTGTCTTTGTGGCAGCAGCAAAATTACGTGGCGAAGCACTTGACCACGTCCTTCTTCACGGACCTCCTGGACTAGGAAAAACCACACTTTCAAACATTATTTCTAATGAACTTGGCTCATCTTTAACTACGACATCTGGTCCTGTACTTGATAAACCAATGGATTTGGCGGGACTTCTCACCAAATTAAATACGAATGATGTACTTTTTATTGATGAAATACACCGTTTGAATCCTATTGTGGAAGAGTATCTATATTCTGCAATGGAAGATTATAAAATTGATATTATGCTGGATTCTGGTGCAAATGCTCGTACTGTGCAGATTGGACTAAATCCGTTTACGCTCATAGGCGCAACTACACGCTCTGGGCTACTTACTGCGCCTTTGCGTGCTAGGTTTGGTATCAATGCAAGGCTTAATTATTATGATGCTAAACTCCTCACTACCATTGTGATACGTTCTTGTGGGATTTTGAATACACCTATTGATGAGGCAGCAGCTTATGAAATAGCCAGGCGCAGTCGTGGGACACCTCGTATTGCTAATAATTTGTTGCGCCGTACCAGAGATTTTGCTCAAATCAAAGGAAATGGCACTATTACTATGGAAATTGCCGAAATTGCATTACTTGCCCTAGAAGTAGACCAAAATGGCTTAGATGAGATGGATAACCGCATTTTGACCACTATTATTGAAAAATTCAAAGGCGGACCTGTTGGACTTACTACCATTGCAACTGCCTGCGGAGAAGATGCAGAAACTATTGAAGAAGTTTATGAGCCTTTTTTGATACAAGAAGGATATATGAAACGTACTTCTCGTGGGCGTGAGGTAACTGCACTGGCTTACAAGCATTTAGGGATTGTTCCGCCAACTACACAACCTCATTTATTTGCATAGATTTTAAGCAAAAGCCATCTTAATTATCTAACTATCAGGAATAAATTATACTTTTTGTTTCCAAAAATTCTCTAAAATAGCTTTAATAAATGGTATAGAAGGCACTTTTGACATTAGTTTTATGTCTTCCAAAAGGCTACTTTTTTCGTCCAAAAACCTAAAAAGTACCTTAATTGGTAGTTTTTCAAACAAAATAGTAAAAATTTTCTTCATAGAAAGATTATTACTATTATTATTGTCATTACCTTTATCATTTGCCATTACATTCAGGAGCGCACTATCATAAAGTTGATATTTTTTGGTGCTTTTTTCCTTATAAAATGGCTTTCCTGTTAAAGAAAGTGCCTTTGCAATAGCTTTTGTACATGCTTGTATGCGCAAAAAGGCATAACCTGTACTTGCTTTTACCTGCCCGCCTGTCGTGCCAATATTGATAATGCGGTTTCCTATTTGCTTTTTATGTACAAAATCATACATAGGAATCACGCCAAATTCCTGTTCAACTATTTGATAATCATCAAGTTGAATAATATTTTCTATATAATTTTTCAGTTGGTTATCATATTCATTATTACTGTTAATATCATTATTATTTTCATTATTTTGTTCTAATAAATTTTCAGAAAAAACCGTAAATTCAATAAGGGCTTTTGTAGGAGAAAATGGCAAAATATAGCAAAATCTGGCTTCTTTTGGCATTTGTGCAACTCTAAAATCCATAAAATGTGCCGTTTTTTCATCAAAAAAAGCTGTTTTTGTTTCTATAAACCAACCTTTAAAATGTTGTAAAAAATAATGATAACCTGTTTTTTTTTCCGTTTCATAAAATAAATTGGTACTATTAAACACAAAATCAGCCTCATACACTTGCGTACCATTCTGCGTATTTGTGCGTACAAAAGCACAAGAATTTTCTTTTAAATCTGTTTCTCCTATTTCTTGTATTTCCTCATAAACTATTTGAATATCAACATTTTGACTAATTATTTTTTTTGTAAAATCATAAAAATCAATGGCACGAATGGTATTATAATTGTAGGGAGAAATATTTATTTTATCAGAAAAATTCTCTCCAAAAAAATAGATATTTTCCCATTTTTTATGGATAATTTCTTCAAATTCAAAAGGAATATTTTTGTCTTTCCAAAACGACCAAGTGCGGTCATTTGTCGTTTTTTGCACTTTATCTATTAAAAGAATTTTCTTATTTTTGAGGTTTTCAGCCTTTGAAATACTCATATAAAACGCTAAACTAAGCCCAGCACAGCCTGCACCAGCAATAATATAATCAAATTTTGACATTATGAATTGTGAATTATAAATTGTGAATTGTGAATTAAATACAACGTATTTATATACAATTTTTCAAAAATACTATTTTTTTGACGGATTACGCTACTATTTTAAGAAAAAACACTACATTTACAGAAAATTATCCCCAAATATTAATGAAAAATACAGTTTATCTAATAAGCATTTTCACTTTTATTATGTTTAATAGTTGTGATAAATTCATAGAAAAAAAACCTGACGAAGTGATAGTAGAAGAACTCAAAATATTGCCTACACCTGCTTTTAATGCTGATTCTGCTTTTGTTTTTATAGAAAAACAACTTGCTTTTGGTGCAAGAACGCCCAACAGCAAAGCACACCAAGAATGTGCAGAATATTTGCTCAAAACCTTAGAAAAAATGGGCGCAAACATTGAAGTCCAAAACTTTGAAGCGGTTGCGTATGATAGGCTCAAAATGCAAGGCAAAAACATCATTGCATCACTTAATCCGACTGCGCAAAGGCGTATTTTATTAGGCGCACATTGGGACACTCGCCGTTTTTCTGATAAAGATGCAGACAAAAACAACCACGAAAAGCCCTTAGATGGTGCTGATGATGGCGCAAGTGGCGTGGCGGTGCTTTTGGAAATAGTGCGTGCTATTCAAGCAGACAAAAATAAGCCCAATGTAGGAATAGACGTGATTTTCTTTGATTTGGAAGATGACGGACACAAAGAAGGCACAAACAAAAACGACAAAGGAGAGAAGATTTTTTGGTGTCACGGCTCTCAATATTGGTCAAAAAACAAGCATAAAGCTGATTATTCTGCTTATTTTGGTATTTTGTTGGATATGGTTGGTGCAAAAAATGCTATTTTCAGGAAAGAATTTTATTCTGTACAATATGCCTCAAATATTGTTAATCAAACGTGGCTGATTGGTCAGAAATTGGGTTATGGACACTTTTTTGTCAATAAAGAACTGAAATTTGGAGACGGTGGAATGCTTGATGACCATCTTTTTGTCAATGAATTTGGTAAAATTCCTATGATTGATATCATCAATTATGATAATGAATTTGGCAAACATCATCATACACAAGAAGATAACATCAAAATAATTGATAAAAACACACTTAAAGCAGTAGGAGAAACAGTTTTACAGATGATTTACCAAAATGCAATGCCTAAATAATTGTGAATTGTGAATTTTAAATTGTG
>JANYGM010000297.1 GCA_025362415.1 bacterium | reverse complement strand
GTTTCTTTTGCACCACAAACCACATAACCGCCGCCAAAATTAGCTATATCATTGGCAAAAGCTGAAATTGTTTTGACAATACTACTTACAATAAACTTATCATTTCCATTTTCTTTCCATTCTACTTGCTCACTTTCTCGTGCTGATAATGCTTTTAAATCAATATTGAATTGCATAATCTTGTTATATTGAGTTTAAATGTATATTTTTACCACAAACATACCAAAAATAACGCTTTTTTCCAAAGAATTTATATTACTTTGGAGATTGATTTTGTATTACCTAAACATTTACAAATTTTGATTATTAAACTTTATTTGCAAAAAATCTTCCCATTTATAGTTTAACTTGACATTGCATTTCTTAGTACTTTTCTATCATCAAAATCATATTTAATTCCCTTGATTTCTTGGTAAGTTTCGTGTCCTTTTCCTGCTACGAGAATAATGTCATTTTTTGTGGCTATTTTTGTGGCGTGTTGTATGGCATCTTTCCTATTTTCAATCACAATAATTTTCTTTTTATCAATAGGAGATAGATTTTCTTGCATATCAGCCAAAATCTGCATTGGGTCTTCATTACGAGGATTATCAGAAGTTAAAATAACAATATTACTCATCTGACATGCTATTTTAGCCATTTCTGGGCGTTTTGTCTTATCTCTATTCCCACCACAACCTACTACCGTAATAATCAGTTGGTTATCTTCTCTCAAATCTTTGATAGTTTGTAACACGTTTTGAAGTGCATCAGGCGTATGTGCATAGTCCACAATAGCGGTAGGAGCATTATTTTGGTGATTTTGGTCAAAATTTTCACTTGAGATTTTATTAGGGAAAACCTGCTCAAATCTTCCTTGTGCAGGAAGTAGCCTAGAAAGCACTTCTAACACATTTTCCTCTTCCTCACCCAAAAGCATAGCCACCCCCAATGCACCAATCAAATTATACGCATTAAATCTACCAATAAGCCTGCACCAAACCTGTTTTTGGTTGATTTCTAGTTGCATTCCTTGCAGGGTATTGTCCATTAGTTTTGCCTTGAAATCTGCCATATTATACAAACCAAAGCTATATTTTTGTGCTTTTGTGTTTTGTAGCATTACTGCGCCACGTTTGTCGTCTGCGTTGGTGAGAGCAAAAGCTGTTTTGGGCAAATCATCAAAAAGGCGTTTTTTGGCTTTGATATATTCATCAAAAGTCTTATGAAAATCCAAATGGTCGTGGGTAATATTCGTAAAAACCGCCCCTGCAAACGTAATTCCTGCTATTCTGCGTTGCACAATGGCGTGAGAACTTGCCTCCATAAAGCAATGCGTACAACCAGCAGCCACCATTTTAGCAAGCAAAGCATTGAGTTGTGGTGCATCTGGAGTGGTATGGGTGGCAAAAATCACTTCGTCATTGATTTGATTTTGTATGGTAGAGAGCAAGCCCGTACTATAACCAAGTTCTCTAAAAAGATTAAAAAGTAGTGTTACGGAGGTTGTTTTGCCATTTGTACCAGTAACTGCCACAAGTTTTAGTTTTTCAGAAGGATTATCATAAAAATTAGCAGACACTATGCCCAATGCTTCTGCACTATCTTGTACTTGTATATATCTAATTTGTTGATTATCAATATAATTTATGGACAAATCAGCAGGCAAATCTTCACAAATAATAGCAGTTGCGCCTAATTCTATGGCTTTTGAGATATAGGCATGTCCGTCAGTCTGTGTGCCACGAGTAGCCACAAAAAGACTATTTTTCTGCACTTGCCTAGAATCTTGACAAATACCAGAAATCAGCATTTCAGTATTTGAAATGGTATTTTTTGAAGAAATTTTTTGGAGAATTTCTGAAAGAGATTTCATTAAATAGTTGTGAGTTGTGAGTTGTGAGTTGTGAGTTATATTTACCACAACTTTATTTACCTACAAAAATATGCAAAATCTCTCCAAAAAACAAAAAAACAACTATTTTAACTCATCTTAAATTTCGTACTTCGTACTTCAAACCTCATACCTCAAATTATGCATCAGGAATAACATCTTCCTCTTCTTTTGGTTTGGCGGGTTGCAGTTTTTTTAATTTTTCTTCTTGAATTTTGAGTAGGCTATCTTGTCGTCTTTTGTATTTTTCAGGAAATTTTTTGCGGTCTTCTTTTTCTTCTTCTATTTTTACCTTGATAATGCTATCCATACGGGCTTTTTCAGCTTTCCAAGCACTATCTCTACGCAAAAGAACCTTCAAAGAAAAGGCTTTTTCCATAGTCATTTTTTCTATATCAGGTCTTTTAATGGTGTCAGTCAAATATTTTTCTATCATCAAACTAGCCACGGTAGCTGCCCAAATACCTCCAAAACCTGCATTTTCTACATAAACCATCATAGCAATTTTAGGATTATCTCGTGGGGCAAAAGCAATAAAAGTAGAGTGGTCATCTCCTTGCGGATTTTGAACTGTTCCAGTTTTTCCGCAAATATGCAAATCTTGCCCTCTTATTTGGGCATACGGACCTACTGTACCACTTTTATACGCCCATTCCATTCCCTCAATTACTTCTTCATAATACTTTTTATTGATATTTGTTTCGTGTTTTACGGTATATTGCGGAAGTGGTTTTCCTGTGTTTCCAATGGCTTTTACAATGTGTGGCGTATAATAAAAACCTCTATTAGCAATGGTTGCAGTAAGATTTGCTAGTTGAATAGGAGTTACACCGACTTCTCCCTGTCCAATACTCAAAGAATAAATATTAGAATATTTCCAGTTGCCTTTTCCGTAGGCTTTATTAAAAAAATCAACCTTAGGAATACTTCCATTTCCTTCATTTGCAATATCTATACCTAGTTTTTTCCCAAAACCAAAGCGCAAAGTATAATCACGCCATTTGTCGTAATTGAGTGCTAATGTAGCAAAACTCTCTTCACCACCTCTATACATTACACGTCTAAAAACTTGATAATAATAAGGATTACAAGAATATTGAATAGAGCCACTTATATCCACGCTTGGGTGTCCGTGACACTTTACAAGAGCTTGATTACAAGGGAAGTATTGAACTGAATCACTCAAAATCCCCTCTTGCATAGCAATAAGTGCCTGCATTGTCTTAAAAGTAGAACCAGGCGGATAGCGAGATTGTATAGCTCTATTAAAAAGCGGTTTTTCAATATCTTTATTAAGCATATTGAAATTTTTTGAAATCATTGTACCAGTCAGCAAATTAGGATTATAATTTGGTGCAGAAATAATGCTCAAAATCTCTCCTGTGGCAGGTTCTATGGCAATAACAGCCCCTGCCTTATTTGCCATCAATTTTTCTCCATATTGTTGTAGTTCCAAATCAATGCCTGTAGTCAAAGATTCACCTGCAACGGCAGGTTTATCTTTTAACCCATCTTGAAAAGCACCTTTATTTTGGTTGTGCTTGTCTCGCATTTGAAAGTTAATGCCTTTTTCACCTCTCAAATACTTCTCGTAACTTGATTCTATGCCACTTTTACCAATAAAATCCCCCTTTTCATAATATTTGGTACTATCTTGTTTGAGTTGCTCTTCATCAACCTCGCTGATATAGCCCAAAGCATTTGCCATACTTGGGTGCGGATAAGTGCGGATAGTACGTTGTGTAACATAAAACCCTTGAAAATCAGAAAGATAATTTTGTAGCTTTGCATATTCATTTTTAGACATTTGCGCCTTAAATGGTTCTGCAGGGCGGTAGCGTGCCTTTTGGACACGTTTTTCAAAATCTTCTCTAGTAATATTCAAAAGAGAACAAAATTTGGTAGTATCACGGATTTTTATTTCTCTAGGAATAGCCATCAAATCATAAATAGGCTCATTATAGACAATAAGTTCTCCTTTTCTGTCATAAATCAGCCCTCTGTGTGGGTGCAAAACTACTCTGCGCAAAGCATTATCATCAGCAGCAACCCTATAACTGTCATCAATGACTTGGATATAAAATAATCTCATCAAAAAAATCAGCCCAACACTCACAAAAAGCCCATACATCAGTATTTGGCGGTCTGCTCTTACCTCTGCCATTGTCGTAAATAATTGTGAATTGTGAATTGTGAATTGTGAATTAGGAATTAGGAATTAGAAATTAGGAATTAGAAATTAGGAATTAGGAATTAGGAATTAGGAATTAGGAATGAATACAAATACGGAGAGAAACGTAATTCACAATTCCTAATTCCTAATTCACAATTCCTAATTATTTGTAAATAATAGCCACTGCACTTGCCGTAATGCCTTCTTTTCGTCCTACAAAACCTAGCGTTTCTGACGTGGTGGCTTTAATAGAAACATCTTTTTGCGTTATTTGCATTATTTGCGCTAAAATCTCCTGCATTTGCGGAATATAGGGATTTATTTTTGGTGCTTCTAAGCAAATGGTTGCATCTACATTTCCAACTTTATAACCTTCATTATCAAGAAGTTGCATTACTTCTTTTAATAAAATTTTGCTATCAATATTTTTATATTTAGCATCAGTATTAGAAAAATGAAAACCAATATCACGTAGGCACGCTGCCCCCAAAAGTGCATCACAAATAGCGTGGATAAGCACGTCAGCATCAGAATGTCCAGTTGCGCCGTGTGTGTGCGCTATACGTATGCCACCCAGCCAAAATTCTCTTCCTTCTTCTAGTTCGTGAACGTCATAACCTTGCCCTATACGAAAATTAAGCATATTTTCTTTAATTGTAAATTGTGAATTAGGAATTGTGAATTAAATACAGTTTGCTGAATAAAATACAAAATACTTATAATCAAACAGTTAAATATTTTCAATAAATTATTCTTGCAATTTAGTAATGATTAAAGAGAAAACAAAAAACATTTTGTATTTTATGTTTTATTTATTTCAAAAAAAGTAATTATTTGATTATCAATTATTTGTATTCATTCACAATTCACAATTTAAAATTTACAATTCATTGTGAACTTTCTTCAAGTCAAAAATGTACTATTTTTGAATAAGATTTTAAGAAAAATTTAATATAATTTTAACATAAAAATACAAACAACAATGGCAAAAAATGCAGTAGAAGCAACAGATGCAAACTTTTCAGCCCTTATTGCGTCTGAAAAAGTAACTTTGGTAGATTTTTGGGCAGAATGGTGCGGACCTTGCCAAATGCTAGGACCTGTCGTAGAGGAAATAGCAGGAGAATACTTGGATAAGGCTATTGTCGCTAAACTTGATGTAGATGCTAACCCAAATATCTCTGCACAATTTAATGTACGCAGTATTCCTACACTTTTGTTTTTCAAAAATGGTGAGTTAGTCCACAAATTGGTAGGAGTTGTGCCAAAAGAAACACTTACAGCTGCTTTAGACACGCTGTAATACTTGTGTAATTTCAGCCTATAATGGTTTTTTTAGTAAAATAAAGTCGCTTTTCAAGCTAGAATACAGCATTTGAAAAGCAACTTTTTGTTTTAAGTAGGTTTGTATAATTAGTAATACATTGTAAATAACTTCCTAATTTTCTTCTTACCGCAAAGGCGCAAAGTTTAAATACACGCAAAGAACACAAGGTTATTACTGCTTCTTTTGTATTTCTTTGCGTTCTTTGCGCCTTCATTTTCCATCTTTGCGGTTAAAAACAACTTAGTTAAATTGTAGGAAGTTATTTGCAACACATTACTAAGCTTGACGGCTATGGTGGAAACACTTGACTTCACAAAAAATTCAATATTCAAAATAGTTTTCTTATCTTTGCCAATTAGTTGTAGTTTTTATCTAAAAACTAAATAAATCTTACTCAAACGTGCAAAAATGCACTTAAAAATATAAATATATTATGGGTTGTTCTTCTTGTTCCACAGGTAGCACCAAAGATGGTAGTGCTAAAACTGGTGGAGGTTGCAACAATACAACTGGTTGTTCTACAGGCGGTTGCAACAAATTAAACACTTTTGATTGGCTTTCGGATATGAGTTTGCCAACAGAAAACCGCTTCAATATCGTAGAAGTAAGGTTTAAGAATGGTAGAAAAGAATTTTATAGAAACACCAAAAACCTTGACCTAACCACAGGCGACAGCATTGTCGTTGATGCTGGAAGTGGCATACACATAGGTAGCGTGTCATTGCAAGGTGAGATAGTACGCCTGCAAATGCTCAAAAAGAAGATAAAAGAAACAGATGCAAGCATTTTGGAAATTTTGCGTATTGCCTCATCACAAGAAAATGATAAGTTTAGAGATATTCAAGAGCGAAATATGCCCACAATGTTTAGGGCGAGGCAAGTCATTCAGGAACTAAAACTGGATATGAAACTCTCTGACGTAGAATACCAGTTTGATAATACCAAAGCAACTTTTTATTATTCTGCTGAAAACCGCATAGATTTTCGTGTGTTGATAAAAATGTTGGCATCAGAATTTAAGGTACGCATAGAAATGCGACAAATCAGCCTAAGACAAGAAGCGGGGCGTTTGGGCGGAATTGGCGTTTGTGGACGTGAATTGTGTTGTTCTACGTGGCTTTCAGACTTCAAAAACGTGAGTGCATC
>JANYGM010000281.1 GCA_025362415.1 bacterium | reverse complement strand
AAAACATAAACTAATTATACAATCCTACTTATAAGGAAGAGGTACGAATGTAAAACTTTGATTATTGTAAAAATAAAAAATAAATTATATTCATCAAAAAAAGTCTGCTATTTAGCAGACTTTTCTGGTTGTAAGTAGGTTATTAAAATTGTTCTAAAGTGTATTTATTCACAATTCAAAATTAACAATTCAAAATTCTTTAATATTCATCTTCGTTAAAGAAGAAATCATCTTTTGTGGGATAATCAGGCCAGATTTCTTCAATACTTTCGTAAGGCTGTCCGTCATCTTCTAATTCTTGTAGATTTTCTACAACTTCTAATGGTGCGCCAGAACGTATAGAAAAATCTATTAATTCTTCTTTTGTTGCAGGCCAAGGGGCATCTTCAAGGTAAGAGGCTAATTCTAATGTCCAATACATAGGATTTTTTTAATATATGATATGTGATATGTGATGTATGATGTATGATGTATGATGTATGATTTTTGACGTAAAAAATTGTATTTACATCATATATCACACATCATATATCACACATCATAAGGCTTTTAGAGATACCTCAAACTCGGCTAAAATCTGTTTTTTTACACCTAACTTACGTTTTTGTGTAGCAATAGCATATTCTTTTGCGCCACGCTCTAGTTCTGAAATTTCGGAATGAAAAGTGCTTTCTGCTACTCTTAGTTCCATTTCATCTTTGCGCAAAAGCTCACGCATAAAACTGGTTTTGATACGAAATTGGTCTATTTTGGGTTTTTCATCAAAATCTGGATATTTTCTTTTGACAAGTTTAACAAGGTATCCTTCCTCAAAAATACGGTCACAGGCATTACGAAAACGGTTTGAAAAAGTTTCATCAAGGCGTTTATATACTTTGCTAAGGTCTTTCCAAGCAATGAGTAATTTTTTGCCATCTTCCAAAGATTCATTTGTATTTACGCCAATAAGTGCCTCTGCTTGCTTGCACAAAGTATCCATTCTATCACGCACATTTTCTTGTTGGAAAAGTGGCTTAATTTCATCTACAGGCACACCTGCTTTAAATTGCTTATAGCGGAAGAAAAATTCATTATTTACTTTTTTGAATTTATCCCAAAGTTTTTTCATTTTGATAGCAGGCACAACACCAACATCTTTCCATACTTGTTGTGCTTCTTTGTAGGTTTCTGCGGCTTCTTCTAGTTTTTTAGAAAAACGCAAAGGAAAAAGCACATCTAAAATATCTTTGTATCTTTCCAGTCTGTCTTTGATTTCTTCGTTACGTTTTTTGAAAAAATCACGTCTTTTTTCTATAAACCTCGTAAACAAATCATTAAACTCTGCTTCTAGAGTTTTCTCGCTTGTTTCATCAGCTAAACCTGTTTTTATCCACCTATTTTTGAGTTCTTTGTAGATTTCATTAGCTTCTTCTATGTCTTCTTGCTCAAAAGCGGCTTGTGCTGTATAAACAATTTCTTGTTTGATTTCAAAGTTTTTAGAACGGTTGTTAGCTACGAGTCCACGCAAAACTTTTTCTTCTGCTTCTAATGTCGTAATAAGTACCGTAAAATCTCCCATACCCTTAAAATCCAATAAAGATTCTTTCAAATGCAGAAGTTTCATCAAATATGAGCCTTTATTTTCAGCTTGTGCTATCATTTTTTGCAATTCTTGCACTTTTTGTATAGCTAATTGGTATTTTTTTTCAAAATATTCTATTGCCGCTTCATTTGTTTCTTTTACTGTACCAATTTCTTTATCTGGTTGGTCTAGAAAGGCTTTTAAATAAACCTTTTTATCTAAAATATAACCAAAATTGGTTTCGTGTTCATAAGTGTTCATAAGTTGTTTTGATAATTTTAAGTAAAAGAAAAATAATGCAAATCATTATCAATCATTGTTTTTCGTTGTTGATAATTTAGTTATTTCTCTCTGCAATTAGTAATTTTCTGTGATGATTTTTAATATGTTACTAGCAACCAGCTTGCTACTAGCTGATTTTAATTTTAGCAATAATAGTAATTTTTTTGTATAAAAAAAATATAATTGTGAGAAATTTCTCAAAAGAATATCAGGGTGCAAAAGTACGAAAATAAAAGTATTAAACAAAATTTTATTTATAAAATTAGAGTCTTGATTATTAAGGATTTAAAAACATATTAAAATTATTAAGAATAAGTAAAAGAAAATAAAAAATATTTCTGGATAAAATAAGTGAAAAATAAGTTTTAAATATTGTTTTTTTTTTAGATATTTGAGAAAGTTTTAAGTTATGATTTAAAATGGATTACGTTTTAATTCCTAATTCCTAATTCCTAATTCCTAATTGTTAAAATTCCTATGGTTTCCAAACATATAAAAGATTTGCTTTTTGATTGCAGTGAGCTGATTATCAATGATTTAGGCACACTCCACACTGCGTATGCAAGCGCAGATGCACACCCTGCATCTCACGTATTTGCACCACCACATAAAAATATTACCTTCTCACAAAACCCCAAAGTAAGTAATGGTATTTTGGAGGAGTATATTGCACAAACGGAAGGCGTTAGTTTGCAAGATGCAGAGGGGCAAGTAAAACAGTTTGTTAGCTCTGTAAAAATTGATTTGGGTATCCACAAAAAGTATCCTATGGCACAGTTGGGCAGTTTTGTACTGCAATACGAAGACCAATTAGAGTTCAAACCAGAAACAGAACTGAATTATCTTAATGATGCTTATGGACTTCCGCAAATTTTTGGCAAAGTAGTAGAACGTACAGAAGATGAAATAAAAGCAGAAAGTGCTGCGCTCACCGCTCTTGCTACTGCAAAAACAGGCGCAAAAAGTGCTACAAAAGTAAATAATCTTAATGCTAATAATACAAATACAGCAACTGGCACGACCACGACCAAAAAACCAAGTGAAATAGATAAAGAAAACAAAAAAACTAACTGGGGAATTATTGGTGCTATTAGCTCTTTGGGTATTATTTCTGCCATTGCTTTGTATGTTTTGGTAATAGACCCAAGCAAAAACCCTTTCAGAACTATACTCACAGATGATAAATTAGCACAGAAAGACAAAGATAAAAATACAGAAACTAAAGAAAATACATCAGAAGACAAAAAAGTAGAAGAAAATAAGCCTGTTACAGACACTAAAACAGACGAAAATAAGCCTGCTGAAGACAAAAAAACAGACGAAAATAAGCCAGTTGAAAACAAAAACGAAGAGGTGAAAGTCGTGCCTCCAGTTGAAAACACAAACTCTGAAATTGTAGAAAGCAAACAAGGGCGTTTTTATGTGATTATTGGCGGTTTTGGTGTACAAGGAAATGCCTATAATATGCTTAATAAATTGAAAGGGCAGGGAGAAACTGGTGTAAAAATCATTGCTCCGTATGGAAATAGTAAGTTATTTCGTGTAGCTATCAGTAGTTTTGCTTCTGATGCTGACGCAAAAGCAGGACTTGCAACAATAAAAAATAAATATGCAGAATATCAAACTGCTTTCATTTTAGCATACTAATAATTGTGAATTTTCAATAAATACAAATTTTGTATTCATTCACAATTTAAAATTCACAATTCAC
>JANYGM010000278.1 GCA_025362415.1 bacterium | reverse complement strand
CTTTGAAAAACGGTGCTTCTGGGTCTTTATTGATAACCACAATACATTTAGATGAGTTTACGCCAGCCAAATGTTGAATAGCACCAGAAATACCAACAGCAATATACAAATTAGGGCTTACTTTCACCCCTGTTTGTCCTACGTGTTCGTGGTGAGGTCTCCAATCCAAATCAGAAACAGGTTTAGAACAACCAGTAGCCGCACCTAATGCCTTTGCGAGGTCTTCAATAATGCCCCAGTTTTCAGGTCCTTTAAGCCCTCTACCACCAGAAACTACAATATTTGCTTCAGGCAAAGAAACTTCTCCTGTTGCTTTTTCTGTTTTGATAATTTTTACACCAAAATCAGCATCAGAAAAACTAACTGCAAGTGTTTCTACTGTTGCTTTTGCCTCTGTAGGCGCAACAACATAGATATTTTTCTTAATAGCTAAAATTTTCTTTTCAGAAGAAATAACAGTATCTGCAAATGCTTTTCCTGTATAAATACTTCTTTTTACAGAAAAACTACCAGAAGTTTCTGGAAGTGCCACCACATTTGAGGCTAGTCCAGCTTTCAATTTTCCTGCTACACGGGCTGCTACGGCATCTCCCAAAGAAGATTTTGCATAAACAAGAATTGAACTACTTTCTTTTTCCATAGCTGCCACTACTGCTGCCTGATACGCTTGTATTACGCCTGCATTTAGGCGAGTGTCGCCTACGTGTAAGACTTTTGTTGCGCCATAATTGCCTAAATTTTCTAGGTGCGTATTATCTAATTCTCCTAAAACAAGTGCTGTAGCCGTTGTAGCGGTCATTTCAGCGACTTTTGCGCCATACGCAACCGCTTCCAAAGAGGAGGATTTTATGACACCGTCTGCAATTTCTACAAATATTAAAACTGACATATATTTTTAGTTTTTTGATGATAATTATTAGCCCCTAAATCCCCAAAGGGGACTTTGAATACAAAATACATCTTCGTTTTATGTATTTTGTATAGTTCCCCTTTGGGTTAGGGGCTGTATTTTGTATAGCTCCCCTTCGGGGTTGGGGGCTTTTTTTATAAAACTTTTGCTTCGTTTTGTAGTAAAGCAATCAAAGAAGCGGCATCTTCTGCAGCTATCATTTTCACGCCTGTTTTTGCAGGAGGAAGAGAGAATACGCTTACTGCAGTTAGCATTTCTGGGCTAGCAGGCTCTACAACCAACAATGGCTTAGAACGTGCCGACATAATACCACGCATATTAGGGATTTTCCATTCAGCTATTGGCTCTTGACAACCCAAAACTAATGGCAGTTGTGCTTCCAAATATTCTTTTCCGCCTTCAATTTCACGCAACATTTTAGCAGTATTTCCTTCCAAATCAAGTTTCATTACGGGAGAAAGTGAGGGAATATTAAGCATTTGCCCCACCATTCCGTGAACTTGTCCACCATTGAAATCAATAGACTCACGTCCCATTAAAATCAAATCATAATTATTTTGTTTGGCAATATGCGCAATTTGTTGAGCCACAAAATAGGCATCAGTTGGCTCTGCATTGATACGAATAGCATCATCAGCACCTAACGCAAGGGCTTTGCGCATAGTTGGCTCTGTTTCTGCTGTACCTACATTGAGTACAGTAAGTGTTCCACCAGTCTGTTCTTTGAGTTCTATGGCACGAGAAACGGCATAATCATCATAAGGACCTGTAATAAACTGAATACTAGCTGTGTTTAGCTTTGTATTTCCTTCAATAAACTCAATTTTTGAGGTTGTGTCAGGAACATTAGTAATACAAACGAGAATTTTCATTTTTTCTTTGTTTATTTTTCTTATTTATCTCTCTTTGACTTTAGCATAACTAAAATTTTGCTACAAAGTTATCAAATATTTAACGAAAAAAAAATAAACAAAAAATATTCTGTATGCAGAGTATTTTTTGTTGGGTTTTCTAGAATTGTTTGATTTTGGGAAAATTGCTTACTTAGATACTATGAACGGCTTGGATTTCGGAAAATGTATTGAAGTCCAGCGGACTGGTATATTTATAGAAAATAGGTCAAAAATGTATTTCGCTCCAGCGGAGCGAAATATTTATAAATATACCGCTCCGCTGGAGCGAAATACATTTTTGACCTACTTTCTATAAATATACCAGTCCGCTGGACTTCAATACATTTTCCGAAATCCAAGCCGTTCACAGTATAATTACAGAAACCTCCTTAATTTACAAATAAATTACTTAAATTTTAATTGTTCTGATAGTGATAAGTACATCTAAAATAAGCATTGCAAAGGCTGCCCAAAGGAAATAAAAATATTTGTTGGCACTCACAAAAACCTCCATATTCATCTGCAAAGAGCCTTTTGTATTGTCTATGTCGCTAATAAGTTGTGGCATATTGTTGATTTCTGTACTGATTTCAAAATATTTTCCGCCAGCTTCACGAGCTATTGTGCGAAGTTCTGTACTATTTAGATGTGTTACAATGACTTCACCACTACTGTTTTTCTTCAAACTGCCATTTGCAGTAGGCATATTTCCGCCTTCTGGCGTGCCTACGCCTACCACAAACAAACGTACTCCCAAATCAGAAAGTAAACGAGTTGCTTTACGGTAATTTTCTCCAAAATCTTCTCCGTCAGTAAATAAAACCAGTATTTTGGTAGAATTGCGGCGTTTGTTTAGGGCGTTTAGTTCATCTTGTTTCTTAAATTTTCCTGCTATCAACTCAAGTGCAGTTGCTATGTTTGTGCCACCAGAAGACAGCATTTGCGTATTGAGAGAGCGTACAAAAATATCAAATAAAAGGCTTCTATCAGTCGTGAGAGGGCATTGAAGCACTGCATCAGCAGAAAAAACAACAAGTCCCATACGGTAGCCAGCAAGTGCATCAATGGTATTTTTGATAGAAATTTTAGTTTTTTCTAGGCGAGAAGGCTGAATATCTTTCGCATCCATAGATTGAGAAACATCAACAACAAAAAAAATATCTTTTCCGCTGACTTTTACCTCCTCATATTCGCCACCAAAAACAGGACCTAACAATGCTAAAATAATTAGACCAAAATAAAAAAACCTTAAAGTAGGTTTAAGAATAATGTAGCGTAGCTTTTTACCTATTTTCTTGGCTTTGCGCCTGGCTATTATGAAATAAATTATATAAAAAGCAAAAAATAATAGTATAAAAATATATTCACGCAAGGCTATTTCAGAGAAAAAAAGCATATTTTTTTTTAATTGTGAATTGTAAATTGTAAATGAAATACAACGCACAAAAATACAAAAAACAACTAATTTTAGCTTTATTTTAGTGTTATTTTTAGCTTTATTTTTCTATCTGATTATTTGTTTTTTTTATTATATAAAAATTTCCAGAAATTCTTATTGTTTTTTCAAAAACAAATGATATATTGTAATCATTATGAATTTGAAGTATTACTTACATTAAATCTCCGTTTTAATTTTCAATTATTTCTACTACTATGACAGATTTTCCTTGGCTAAAAAGCTATCCCAAAGGCATAGCACACACTATTGACCCTGATAAATATACCTCTTTGGTAGCCATTTTGGAAGAAAGTTTCCAAAAATATGCCAATCTTCCTGCGTATGTTTTTATGGATAAAACGCTTACTTACAAAGATATAGACAAAAAATCTCGTGATTTTGCGGCTTATCTCCAAAGCATTGGACTAAAACAAGGTGATAAAGTTGGTTTGCAAATGCCTAACGTGCTTCAGTATCCTGTGGCACTTTTTGGTGCTTTGCGTGCTGGTATGATTGTCGTAAACGTAAATCCGCAATATACGGTGCGTGAAATGGAACATCAATACAAAGATGCAGAAGTAAAAGCAACAGTAATTATTGCTAATTTTGCCTCAAATCTGGAAGCAGCACTACCCAAAACAGACATCAAACACGTAATAGTTACAGAAGTTGGTGATATGTTGGGTTTTATCAAAGGCAAAATTGTTAATTATGTGGTCAAACACAAAAAGAAAATGGTGCCTGCTTTCAATATTCCTGGTGCGGTTGGCTTTAATAAAGCCCTTAGCATTGGCGCATCAAGCACTTTCACTAAGCCCGAAATAAAAAGCTCTGATTTGGCTCTTTTGCAATATACAGGTGGTACTACTGGCGTTTCTAAGGGCGCAATGCTCACTCACCGTAATATGATTGCTAATATGCTGATGATACGTGAGTGGACTGGTACACGCCTAAATGAAGGTGTAGAAACAGTTATTACGCCACTTCCTTTGTATCACGTGTTTGCGCTTACTGTAAACTGTTTTACAATGTTTAGTTTTGGGGCTAAAAATGTTCTTATTGCTAATCCTAGAGATATGCCTGCATTTTTGGGTGAGATGATTAAGTATAAATTTACTGTTCTGACTGGTCTGAATACGCTGTTTATTGGAATGATGAACCATAAAGATTTTGCAAAAGTAGATTTTAGTGGCGTGAGAGCAGTTGTAGCAGGTGGAATGGCTATGCAAAAAGCAGTAGCTGAAAAATGGAAACAAATGACAGGAATTGCAGTTGCGGAAGGATACGGACTTAGTGAAACTGCCCCTGTACTTACTGTAAATCCTATTGATGGAACAGACCAAGTAGGGACTATTGGTGTTCCTGTGCCTAGTGTGGAGATAAAACTACTTGATGAAGATGAAAATGAGGTAGCATTGGGAGAGCCAGGCGAGATTGCTGCAAAAGGTCCTAACGTGATGTTGGGCTATTGGAAACGTCAAGATGAAACAGATAAAGTTTTTACCAAAGATGGTTTTTTCAAAACGGGAGATGTTGGCATAATGGCAGAAGATGGCTTCTTCAAAATTGTGGATAGAAAGAAAGATATGGTACTTGTATCTGGTTTTAATGTTTATCCAAATGAAGTGGAAGATGTGGTCGCCTCTCACCCAAAAGTGCTAGAAGTAGCAGCTATTGGTGTTCCTGACAAAAATGCTGGGGAAAGAGTGCGTATTTATGTCATCAAAAAAGATGAAAGTTTGACAGAAAAAGAACTTTCAGACCATTGCAAAGATAATCTTGCAGGCTACAAACAGCCAAGAGATGTAATTTTTCGTACAGAACTTCCAAAATCAAATGTTGGCAAAATTTTAAGAAAGATATTGAAAGATGAAGTAAAAGCAGAAGCAGCAACTGTTTAAGTTGTAAATATAATCAAAACCTTCAAGTTGTTTAAAAAGTTGAAGGTTTTGATTACCAATACTTTGTATTCATTCCTAATTCATTATTAGAGTTTTTATAGTTTGATTATCAAGTATTTAACAATAAATTGGTACTAAAAACCACCCCCAGCCCCTCCTTAGGAAGGAGGGGAGTTTTGTCCCCCTCCTTTTCAAGGAGGGGTTAGGGGTGGTTTTGATATTTG
>JANYGM010000264.1 GCA_025362415.1 bacterium | reverse complement strand
GATTTCTGATAATATTTTGTGGATAAAAGATGCTATGAAAAACAATTTGGTTGTTGGTTCACAGGCACGCATATTGTATGCTGATGCGCTTGGGCGTATGAGCATAGCAAAAGCCCTCAATGATGCTATAAAAACAGGCGAAATTTCTGCGCCCATTGTGCTTGGAAGAGACCACCACGATGTTTCTGGTACAGATTCTCCATACAGAGAAACCTCCAATATTTATGATGGCTCTAGTTTTACGGCTGATATGGCAGTACAAAACTTCGTTGGTGATGCTTTCAGGGGCGCAACGTGGGTGAGTTTGCACAATGGCGGTGGCGTTGGTTGGGGCGAAGTAGTGAATGGTGGCTTTGGAATGGTCATTGATGGGTCGGAAGATAGTGAAAAAAACCTCAAAATGATGCTTCATTGGGACGTAAATAACGGCGTAGCTAGGCGTGGTTGGGCAAGAAATGAAGAAGCAATTTTTGCCATTAAAGAAGCTATGAAAATTGAGCCAGATTTGGTCGTAACATTACCAAATTTGGTAGATGACGCACTTTTTGGAGAATAGAAAACAAAAAGCACCTAACTTAGCAAATTAGGTGCTTTTTTATTTTTTCCTACTGATTTTACTTTAATAATTTTATTAGATTTTCTATCACAAAATCAATTTCAACATCACTCATAGGCACGTATAAGGGCAAAACAATACTTCTATCACATCTATCTTCTGAAAACGGTAGTTTTGCATCAGAATAACCTTTGTAGGCAGTTTCTCTGTGGGTTGTCATCACGCCAGAACGTGTGGAAATACCTAAATCTAACATTTTTTGCATCAAATCATCTCTTGAAATAGGACAATTTTTTTTCAAATAAACAGAATAAGACTGAAAATTAGAAAAATAACCATCTTTTTCTATGGGCAAATGCAAAAAATCAAAGTTTTTGAGTGCCTCGTGGTATTTGAAAGCTATTTTTCTGCGTTCTGCTACAATCCAATCTAGTTTTTCTAGTTGTTTTATACCCACAGCCGCCTGAATATCAGTCATACGGTAGTTGTAGCCTAGTTCCAAGTGGTCTGTAATAAGCACTTGTGTAGAATTGTGGCGTATTTGGTCGTTGATAGCCATTCCATGTTGCCTTAACAATTTCATTCTTTCATAATATGCTGAATTTGAAGTAGTTATCATACCTCCATCACCAGTTGTGATTACCTTTCTTGGATGAAAAGAAAAACAAACCAAATCAGAATGAAAACCAATTTTATGACCTTTGTAGGCAGAACCTGCTGCACAAGCCGCATCTTCTATCAAAATTAAGTTTTTTTCTTTGCAAAGTGCCTGAAAAGCCTCAATATCCGCAGGCATACCAACTTGATGTACAATCAGAATAGCTTTTGTTTTTGGCGTTATTTTTTTCTTAACGTCTTCAATATCAATATTATAATCTTCATTTACTTCAACCAAAACTGCTTTTGCACCTACATAACGAATGCAGTTTGCAGTAGCAATATACGACATAGAAGGACAGATAACTTCATCATTATCAGATATTTGTGCTACAATCATTGCCAAATGCAAGGCAGTAGTACAATTAGAAACGGCAACAGCATATTTTGCACCTGTGTAGGTAGCAAATTTTTCTTCAAATTCTGATACTTTTGGTCCTTGCGTTACCCAACCTGTAAGTATTGTATCATAGGCATTTTGTGCCTCTTCTTTGTCTAAATAAGGTTTTGCTACTGGAATTTTCATTTCTTATTAGTTTTTTATGGTAGATTTATTGCCACAGATGCACAGATAAATACAAGTGAATACAGATATTTACCAATTTTTTTGTTTAAATTCCCCTACTTTCTAAGGAGGGGCTAGGGGTGGTTTTCTTTATTTTACCAATTTTTTTGTTTGACTTCTTCTATTAAATTTTTCTCTTTCATTAGTTTTTCATAATAGGCGACTGTTTCTGCTAAACCTTCTTGGAATGTGTATTGCGCCTTAAAATGCGTTAAATCATAGAATTTTTTTGCATCAACCCACAAGCGAGGTACATCAGCAGGGCGGTCTGGAAGGTATTCTAGCCCCAAATCTTCTTTATTCATTGTTTTGAGCAAGTTTTCTAGCAAAAATTTCATAGAATATTCCACGCCAGTCCCAATATTGATAGTTTCTCCATTAAGGACAGAGCCTACTAGTGTTTGTTTGATTTGAAATAACTCAAAAAGTGCCTTTGCAGTATCTTTGACATAGAAAAAATCTCTTGTAATACTTCCATCACCAAAAATCATAGGCTTTTCGTTATACAAAATTTTGACAATACTTCTAGGGATTATTTCTCCTGCATCACCTTCATAATGCGCTCTTGGACCATAATTATTAAAAATACGCAAAACAGTGCTTGTAAGCCCAAAACATTCGTTGTAGGCGTGTGCATAATGCTCTCCCACGAGTTTACTTGCGCCATAAACGGTCAAAGGTGCAGTTGGAGCGGTTTCTGTAATAGGAAACTGTACCGTTTTCCCATAAATTTCAGAAGTTGAAATATAAAAAACGTGTCTTACATTTGCTTGTTTTGCTGCCTCCAATACGTTTAAAGTGCCTTCTGCATTTACTCTATGGTTTTCAAAAGGACTATGCAAAGAATGTCGCACGCCCAAACAAGCCAAATGAAATACAAAATCAATGTTTTTGCTAGCATTTTGACAAGTGTTTTTATCTAAAATACTGCCATTCAAAAACTCAAAATTAGGATTATTCTCATTTTGTGAGAGGTTTTCTAATTTTCCGTTGATAAGATTGTCAAGTACACGCACGCTATGCCCTTCTTGGAGAAATTTATCTGTTAGATGTGAGCCAATAAAGCCTGCACCACCTGTAATTAGTATTTTCATAGATTGTTTTATTTTTTACTTCAAACTCCTCTCAAAAGCACTTCTACTGCTCGTGGATACCAATTTATATTTTGTAATTCTTTTATAACTTGCTCAATATCAAAATTAAATGTAACAAATTCAATGTTTAATGTAGGTAAATCAAGGATTACTACATTTGGTTTACTATTTTTTTTGCGAGGTTGCCCTACAGAACCAGTATTGATTATCCAACCACCAGACACACACTGAAAAGCAAGCGGATAATGTGTATGAGCCATTATTATTATTTCGTTTTGCTTGGGAAACCAATCATATTGTTTTGTGTCATCAGGATAAAATCTACCATTTATGGGGTCAGCAGGAGAGCCGTGAAACAATTTTATATCATAATCTAATATTTTTATTTCTTCAGAAGGAGAAAGAGATTTGAGCCAATTTAGAGCCTCCATAGGTAATTCTGACCTGTTTTGCAGTATTACAGGGTAATATTCGGGCAAAGGAAATGGAATTTCGTCTATTTCTCGTACCAATAAGTCGTGATTTCCTAACAAAAAAATACAATCTGTTGGTCGTGATAAACGTAGTTCTGAAAGTAATTTATACGTTTCATTTGCCCAAGGATAATAACCAAACATATCTCCTAGAAAAAAATACTTATCAATATTTTTCTCTTTTAATAAGTCTAACGCATTTTTAAGTGCATATTTATTTGAATGTATATCACTAAGTAAAGCTATTTTCATACTGCAAATTTAGTATAAAACAATGATTTTTTTAAGATAAATTCTCCAATAAATTTTGAATAACTTGCTTTGAAGTCAGAAAAGAATTATATCCAAAAACTTCTTTTATTTTATTATTTGATACATTTTCATAA
>JANYGM010000262.1 GCA_025362415.1 bacterium | reverse complement strand
GAATAAATCTAAAATTTCGTTGGCAACTTGTGGGTCAAGGTTACCTGTTGGCTCATCTGCAAACAAAATAAGTGGCTCATTCAGCAAAGCACGAGCAATTACTATTCGTTGTTGTTCACCGCCAGAGAGTTGATGAGGCATTTTATTAGCTGCTGCGCCAAGCCCAACCTTCAATAAAACTTCTGAAAGACGTTGTTTTATTTTAGAACTATCTGTCCAACCTGTGGCACGCATCACAAATGAAAGATTATCACTAACAGTTCTGTCCATTAGTAACTGAAAATCTTGAAATACAATTCCAATTTTTCTTCTCAAAAATGGCACTTGTGTTTTACTGATATTAAACAACTGAAAGCCAGCAACTTGAATATCACCACTATACAAAGGCAAATCAGCATAAAGTGTTTTGAGAAGAGAACTTTTGCCACTTCCAGTACGTCCAATCAAATAGACAAATTCACCTTTATTGATATTAAGATACACATCAGAAAGGACAGCATTATCTTTCTGATAAATAGTGGCATCTTTGATAGCTAAAACAGGTTCTGAAGAAAAAGACATAGTTTTTTAGTGAGTAGTGAGATAGTGTGTAGTGAAATAGTGTGTAGTGAAATAGTGAGTAGTAAGTAATGTTTTTTGTCGTAATAGCGTTCCGCTTGTTTTTTAGTGAAATAGTGAGTAGTGTTTTTTGTCGTAATAGCGTTCCGCTTGTATTTCACTACACACTACACACTATTTCACTACACACTACTTCACTACACACTAGAAATTAGTCAGTAAAGGCTTTTGCAAAGATTTGAGTAAGAGAAAACTCTTCCATATCTTCCAAAGAAATAGTATCTACAATATCGTGAGATGCACCTGCAGCCACTAAGTCATTATCTAATGCTTTCAAAAAAGCGGTTGCATTTTCGTCTGTACCCACTTGAATAAAAGAAATAGCCACTTCCATTTGACTTGTAACAGTCTTAGAAAGTTTGACAATAGCCTCAATAACAGACTCTTTCTCGTCTGGCTCGCCGTCTGTAACCACCAAAATAATCTCTTGTTGTGGGGTGGTAGCCTTATTTCGTCTATCAACAACAAAATTAAAAGCATCTTCTAATACTTGCCCTAAATCTGTGCCACCACCTGGCTCATTTTCTTCATAAATTTCCCCGACACGAGCCGCAGTAACCTTTTCATAGCGTTTAAAACGCCCTGCAAAGGTATAAAGGGTCATTCCTTGTGGGTCTTTTTCCTCACATTTGTAAGAAAGCGCAATAGTAGCTTCCTTGCAGGCTTCCCAACGTGAGCGACCTTTTTTCTGGTCTCTGATGACCATAGAGCCACTTTTATCAATAATTAAAGTACATTTCATTTTTTATGTTGATTTTTTAATATTTCTTTACAAAAACAGCAAACTTGCCCTCACTTACTGTTACGCCCTTATCTTTAGAAGCTTCATAATTATTACTTATATTCATTGGCGAGGCAAAAGTACCTTGTACCATTTTGCCATCTTTCACTTCTGTTATAGACTTAATAATAAGGCAATTAGCTATTATTCCCTGATGAAAATTATCATAATCATTTTCTACATTATCTGCTTTATCTTCATCTAACAAACTAATTCCGTAGCCACCAGCACCCTCTTTTACGCTATTATAAGACCCAATTTGTGTTTTGGTGAACGGAGCTAAAGTCAGTAAAAAATTCATTTTACCTTTTTCATCTTTTGTGAAGATTTGCAATTTATCACCATACGTATCATAACTAGTTAGTATTTCCTCTGGCACGCTTTTCCAATTTGCACCATTGATTTTAGCAGTTACGTATTGTGTCGTAGCACTTGGAGTCACTTCTTTTGAAGTTTCTTCCTTGGCTTGTTCCTTTGTATTAGCGTTTTTTACTTCTTCTTTGGTTGTAGAATTACCATTACAAGCGAGGAGAAAACTTATAATTATCAATAAAAAAAATGAGTTCTTTTTCATAAAAGTTAAAATTTAGGTTTAAAGATTTTTTAATGCACTTTTACCACGCTTCGTAAGTGCGACACTAGCAACTGCTAGTAACGGCTATTATTGTTAAAAACCTTTCAGAATTTGCTCTAGGTAAATTGTATTCATTCACAATTCACAATTTAAAATTCACAATTATTTAACTCATTTTTGCAAGTAAAATTTTGCCTAGTTCTGCATCTGCAAAAATAGCTTTTAGGCTTGTGTTGCTAGATGCTGCTATATCTTGCCCTGCAATCAAACGCATATCATTTGGTAAAAAGTCCATTTTTAGGAATTTTTTGATATTTTCTATTTTTTTGGCATCAAATTTATCTTTGCTCAAAATAAGAACATTGACAAGTCTCGTAACAATCACCGAAAGTACATCAACTCGCTTAGTTTGCTGATTTACAACAGATTTTATTTTTTCGTAAACTTCTTTTGTAAAATCTTTTGCCTCCAAAATTTCGTCAGGAGAAATGAGTTTACTCAAATCATTGTTCAAAAATGAAACAAAAGTAGTAACAGTATTCATATCCAAACAAGCATCAGCAAGCATTTTAACAATACTCAAATTAGCCTTCAAGTCTTTAATATCTGCAATACTTTCAAAAAACTGCACCAAAGTACGTGGCGTTGTACGCTCACCACCTGTAACAATTTCTGGATAAGTAAGCACAAAACTAATCCCACGAGTATCAATATTGTTACGTTCTGCCCACAAAGCCCATCTTTTGACATCAAAAGACAAACTAATGTGCATCATACGGGTAAGCATAGCGAAATCCATTGGCGTAACGGAGTAGTCGCCGCCGTCAGGGTTTGCCGTAAGGACAATGTGCCAGCCTTTTGGAAGCTTCCAACTAACAAGTTCGTAGTTTTGCAAAAGCTGCATAATACCACGTAAAATACGGTCATCAGCTCTATTTACGTCATCTATAAGCAAAATACCAGGACCTTCTTCTGTAGGCACCCAGTCAGGCGTAGCCATCATAGTAACCTCGTGTCCTTCTTTTGTTTTGGCAAGATAAGGCATTCCTAACAAATCCCCCATTTCTTCAAACTGCGCAGGCGCAATGTAAGCATATTTGTAACCATTTGTAATGGCATAATCTTCAACGGTTTGTGTTTTTCCAATACCGTGTTCGCCCCAAATGCAGATAGGCGTTTTGCGTTTGCCTGCTTTTTCAGCTAGCTCATTCGTCTTGATTGTGTGGTGCAAAAAGTCCTCTACTTCTTTTGTATTGGCTTTTGTACCATAGAAAATATAATTATGTTTCACTTAGTATTAGGTTGTAAGTTATTATTGTTTTGTGCGTATTTTTTCTATTTCGTCTTCTGAAAGTCCTGTAATAATTGCTATAAACTCATTATTTGAGCCTGTTTGTAGCAATCTTTTAACTATTTCAAGGTTTTTTACTTCAAATTCTTTATTTTTTCTTTCAATTTCTTGTTCTTGTTTTGAAAGAAGTTGGGCTTTTTGCTCCATTTCTAAGGCTTTTTTGTCAATTTCAGCTTTTTGAGTGTCATTTTCTGCTTGTTTAGCATCATTTTCTGCTTGTTTAGCTTTAACTTCTGCTTTTTTAGCTGCAACTTCTGCCAGTTTTCTTTCTATTTCCTCCACGACAGCATTATGGTCTGCAATCTTTTTTTGTTGTCCTTCATAATATTCTTGCTCATCAAAATTCAAATCCATCACTCGGAGTTCTTCTCTTGCTTTTTCTATAAGTGGGTCATCATCATAAAGGTATTGAGGCATACCATTTTCGTCATAACCTTTTTTTAGAAAGGTTAGCCATTTATCTTGTGCAGTTTTCAGATTTTTCATAATTGTCAGTTCCTCCTTAAACTTTGGTAATTCAATAAAATACATATCTAAATAATCCAAAGATTTGTGCATTTCATCAGTTTCTCTGTCTTTGACAGAAAAACACCTAATATGCTTTTCATCTTCTTTGAAGTAAACAAAATCCATAAAACTTATGACAATACACTTAGTAAGTTCTCTATAAACATAGTGTTTGGTCTTATTGATAGATTTATCTATTTGCTTACTAAACATTTTTGCCCAATGAAAAAGCACTCGTTTTGGAAAAAACTCATAATGCTGCATTTGCATCTCAACATCATAAAAAACGCCTTCTTCATCTATTGCTTTAATGTCCAAAATAGAGTTTTTGCCTGTTATATAATCAGAAACTTCATACGGATTTCTAAGTTCTATTTTTACAATTTGTTCGTTTTCAGGTAAAATACTATTTATAAGTGCTATTAGAAGGTCTTTATTTTCTTCTGTTGCAAATAATTTCTTAAAAACTATATCACTTTTTGGGTCTAAACTCATTCTAAATTGTTTATTTGTAAACTAATTCTATTTCAAAAACTCCAAAAGCATTTTATCAAAATATTTTTTTAATTCTAAAACATTCTGTAATTTTTCATACATAACATCAAATTGTTGATAATGGTAATCACTTGTACTAAACCCTATTTTTTGCTCGTTTTTACATAATGTAACTGATTTTACATCACTATGAAAAGATGGAGAACAATCAAACATTAGCTCATTTTTCTTAAAACCTAAAAAATTATGTTCTGCAAGGATATTTTCAATGGCATTGATAATATTTTCATTGCTCTTAATCACTATTCTCTTAGATAAAATAACTCCTCCTAAAAATTCTACTTCATATATCATTCTATTTATTGATATACTAATTTCATAACGAAAAGGTATTTGTTGATACATTTCAATTATCTTTTTTTCAAGAGGAATAGACTGACAAATCACCAAATTGGAAAATTTATAATTTGTGGTATCTTTGGTTATGTTATTTTCTTTCTTTTGAGCTTCAAATATCTGTATTTCTTCTTGTGAAGGCTCATATTGTTTGAATATGGCGGTTATCCTCTCTAAAATTCCCATTACTTCGTTTTTATCTCAAAAGTACCAATAAATTTGTCTGTTTCTCTTTCTGTGGGGTATCTTGCCATATCCACAATAAAAATCTGATAAAGTCGGTTTTTGATAAGGAAAATACGGTAAACGAAGTAACCTTTGGCTTTATTCCCTGCACGAATAGCATAACCCTTAAATCCACTTTGGTCTATTTCTGCATTTAGATTTATTTCTTTATGACCTCTAAACTTGCCAATCATTCCCAAACGGGCTTTATCTAAAAACTTACTTGGGTCTTTTCCTATCTCTTCATCAGAAAAATCCTTGTAGATAAGTGCATAATTTTGTGTACCTTTCTCATCTGAAATGATGTATTCCACGCTTTTATCTTCTTTATCTTCCTCACGTATAGGCGGAAACGGGAAACGTATGCGAAATTCTGTTTCCTCCACCAAAAGAGAATCACCAGAATTATTATAAAAAGTTTTGGCAGTATCTTCTCCAATAACCACTTTTATAGTGTCTGTAGAGATTTTTATGCTGTCTTTTGAACCATTATTAGCAAGATTTTTTAAACTATCTTTATTATTTTTTGTATTATCTTTCGTATTGTTGCAAGAAAATAAGCTAAATATCAATAAAAAAGTAAGAAAAGAGGGAATATTCATTGATTTTTGATTTCGTTATTATTTTTGATTTTCCTACAAAAAAAGCTATTTTTTTGCATTTATCAAAGTATTATCTTGTTTTTTATTTTGAGGAATAATCTTGTATTAGGAAAAACAAACGAGTAATGTATTTAATTCACAACTCACAACTTAAAACTCACAACTCAAAGTTATTTATTTGTGTAAATAGCCGTCGTAGGAAAGTGGTCTGAATATGGAATATTCCTATGTGTTTTGAAAGAATGTACCTCAAAATAATCACTAACAAACTGATTATCAATGCGTAAAAAAAACAATTTGCCGTTAAAAGTAAAGCCAAAACCGTTTCCTGCGTGTTCAAAAGCATTATTTAAGTTTTTCTTTATGCGTGTGTAGGTATAACTGTAAGGCGTGTCGTTGAAGTCGCCACACAAAATAACTGGATAAGGGCATTTTTGGATATGTTTTTCTAACATATTAACCTGCCAAGCCCTATTCTGAAAGCCATTTTTTAGGCGTGTAAACAAATCTTGATACGTTTTTTTTGCTTCTTCATATTGTTGAGCCTTCACTATTCGTGCCTCATCTATGCTCATAGACTGAAAATGCACATTATAAACCCTAATAGTATCTTTTCCTCTCAAAATATCTGCATAAATAGCTGTGTTTGAGCTATTTGCAGTAAACTTGACTTCTCCACTATTTATAATGGGAAACCTTGAAAAAATAGCCAAACCAAAAAAACCAACTTTAAAACGGTTATTACTCGTTACTGGTGTAAGAAATTTCTTATATTTGCCTTTTTTTGAAATACGTTTTACAGTTGCAAAAACCTTAGAATCTTCTTCATTATACACTTCTTGCAAACATTTTATATCTGCATCATTTTCTGCCACCCAGTTTATCATATTTTTAGAAGAATTGCTGTCTTTATCCTGCAAATGGCTATAAACATTAAAAACTTGCACATTATAACTCAATACTTTTAGAGATTTTGTAGGAGTTTCTTCTTTTGTCCAATGGAAATTTAGTGTACTTTGTAAAAAGTTAAAACCTATTAAAATAGTGGCTAAAGGTAAAAAAACATTAAAAGATTTGAGTAAAAACCAATGTAATAAAAATATAAAATTAAATATTATACATAAAGGAATGGCAAGTGCCAAAAAACCAGTAATCCAATAATTTTGGGGAGAAATGTAAGCAGAAAAGTAGCAAATACACGTAAATATAGATACCACAGCATTAAAAATGAGTCTTTTCTTAAATTTGAATTGTTTTTCCATAGGTTTTATCTAAAATATTTTGTTTAACAAATTCAAATTAAATTATCAGCAGAATTTTCAATAAAATTGATACAAAAATAGCGTTTTTTGCTTAGTTTAGCAAGAAAAATGCAGGTATTTATTTTAGCTATTAATATAATTAAAAAATATAATATATTTTCATAAAACATTAAAAAAGCCTTTTCTCAGAGAGAAATTTTTTTTTATTCACTTAGCCTCGTAACCTAAATTATGAGGCTTTTTTTATGTGCATTCAGAAAAAATATGTACAATAAATCATTACGACTTATATTTTTTAGTTACTGTTTTGGTATATTATGAATTTTTGTGTAATTTCAATTTTTCATAATTTAATTTTAATTCAAATGATTTTTAAAAATGCTTTTATCATTTCAAAGGCGCAAAAGTCAAACAGACAAAAGCGCAAAACACGTAATTATAGTTTTTACGGTGAATATCAACCATAAGACCTCTGGAAAGGTTTCTACTGGTTTGAAAATTAGCCCTAAAATATGGGACGCAACAAACTACTGCGCCAAAGGCAGCAGTTTAGAAGCTACTATTTTTAATAAGGAAATAGAAAGTATCAAAAAAAAGATACACGACAGGAATTGTGGAAAAAAAAGTAACCACAAAAGTAGCACGCAAAACTTTTGCTAATTATTTTTGGAACAAAGGCGTGAAACCATTAGCAATAATGAAAATGTTAGGACACACAAGCCTTGCGACCACACAAAACAGTTATACAGATACTTCTGCGGACTTCATAGAAGACGAAATGAAATCTTTTTTTAAATAAATGTAAATACTTTGTAAATTATTTACATAACTATTTGATTTACAAAGAGTTTTACACAAAAAGCACCACTAAAATAGTGGTGCTTTTTTGGTGCTTTTTGTAGGGTTTTTCGTATTTTTGGTTTTTATATTTTTTGTAGTTTTTACTTATTTTCAAATTTATTATAATTAAACAATAATAAAATATAATTTAATGATATAAAAACTATTTTTGTATAGAAAACTGAAAAATATAGCTTAAAAGCTATTTAAACGAATAATTACCCTGTATTTTGTGGTTATTTACAATATTTTATCATTTGATATTAAAATGTATTATAATTAAATAAAAATAAATTATAATTTAATATTATTGAATTTTTATTTAATGATACTAAAACCAAAAAAAAAGCACCACTAAAATAGTGGTGCTTTTCTGCTCTAACAATTTTACCAATTTTCCCTTTTCATTTCTTGTATTATCCCCCCTTTGGGGGTTAGGGGGCTATTAAAACCAAATCATAACTAATTCCTTCTTGCAGGTTTTCACTTGCGAAATTATCCCAATGCTCACGAGGCACCACCACACAACCTGCCGACCACCTATCTATCAAATTTCCCCAACCTGCTGAATGTATATTGATGCCAATATCTGTACCTCCAACCACTAATGTAGTTTTGTCAATAATGCGGTTTCTATTGCCGTCCCTGTATATTTTAATGCTTTTTGTCTGCAAGCACTCAAAAGAACGCCAACCCAGACGTGTCTGCCACGAGCCTAAAAAGGTTTGAGGATAATAACCCTCCGCAAGTACGGCTGTGCCTGTGATGCCACCGTAAGTGATAGGATTAAAAACGTAAAAATCTCCTGCACGTGTGCTACAAGGTACGCAACCTGTAATAATGCCGTTTTTGAAAAACAACAAAAAATCAGTAGCAAGATTATCAAATTCTTCTTTACTTCTATAAGCATAAAAGCCTGTATAATAAGTAATTCCGTATTTTGTTCTCAAATCAGCACCAATGCTTTTTTCTGTTTGAAGTTTTGCAGCTGCGGTTTTTGCGCCCAAAACTCCGTCCTCAACAAGGACGTTGTAACCTGCAAGGTTAATAAATTTTTGTAATTGAATAGTGTTCATTTTTAGTGTGTAGTGTGTAGTGAAATAGTGAGTAGTGTTTTTTGTCGTAATAATGTATTTCACTACTCACTATTTCACTACTCGCTAAATTAAATTTTCCCTAAAATTATTCCTAAAATGAAAGTACCTGGTATAGCTACTTTTTGCCAAAAACTCCGTTTTCGTTGTTTCTTTAAGGTTTTTTCTAATGCCTGTACTTTATCCTGGTAAGCAAATATTTCTAATTTTTGAGTGCTTATAATGCTATCTTTTAGGTTTATAGTTTTCTCAAAAGAAGTTATCATATTGCTATCAATACGCTTTATTTGCCTTAAAACGCCAATTTCATTGCGTATTTGCGTATAGGTGAGTGTATCCATACAAACGCCCTCAACTCTAAAAGTAGGAATAAATACAAATACAATAAACTGTTTTGTATTTTGCACTATTCCCCCTTTGGGGGCTAGGGGGCTACTTTGGGGGGCTACTTTGGGGGTTAGTGGGCTGTTAGGGTTTACTTGTGCGTTTAAGTTCTTGTAAACTAGGCAAATAAAGATGGTAAAGCACAATAATATTCTCCAAACTATCTCTTTTGCGGTAGAGGTCATTCCTGTAAATTCGCTCTTGTTCTGCTCGTTGTTCATAATTTTGTATGCAGCTCTCTAAACTGTCTATTTTTTTGATAAAATACTTGTTATCCGTTGTTTGTGGTGCGTTTTGCGTACAACCGTAATAAAATAAAAAGCTAATTACGGCAAGGAAAACGACAAATGTCCAATGTATTTTTATGCTGGTTGTGGTTGTGGTTGTTTCCATTTTATTCTGTGGTTATGCTATTATCAGTCGGATTATTTGGTATTGCTTTGACGTTTGAGAAACAAAGCAATACGCCAAAAGAAACGGCAAGTATTACTTCGTTCCAACTGGTAATTTGCCCTGCAATAGGCACAAATTTTGACACAAAACCGCCTGCAATAAGCATTAAGCCTATTATTGTGGTTCTCCAACTTTTTTTAATATTGTCAATATGCAAATATTGACTAAGGAAATTGAGTAGTTCCATTGTTGTTGTGTTTTTAAGATTTTTTAATTTCTTTTTCCAGGTGCTTAATTGTTTCAGTAAGCACTATAATAGTGTCCGAAAGTGCTTTTATTTGCACTGCAAGCTCTTTTCTTTCTTCTTTTATTGTTGTTTCTAATTCGTTGAGTTTAGAAAGTCCGTTTATTTGCTTGTTTTGGAGTGTCAAAATATGTTCATCTTGCCTTTTTTCTGCTTCTGCATCTTCTTTTTTGTAGTCTTCAAATGCTTTTTTAAGGTCTTCTTGTGCTTCAATAAGCGAGTTGATGTATTTTCCTATAATTGTGGTAATCACAGGAATTATTACGCCTATTGCGCCTAGAACTATGGTTTCAATGCTCATTTTTTTGTTGTTTTGATATTTTTTTAATCTTTTAAAACCCATTTTCAATGTATGCCGTAACAGCTTACATATTGTAATTTATGCCGTAACAGCTTAAATTTTAGCACATTATGCCGTAACAGCTTAATGTTTGGGAGAAGGCTTTTTAGTGTTTACACTAATTTTTTTACACTAATTTGAGAATAGCGGCAAAGCCACTATTAGTTTTTTCACTATATTTTTCTACTCTCATTTTTATTGTTTCCGTGCTTAGGTCGCCAAATAATATTTTTCCGTTTTTCTCAATGCAATAGCAAAATTTAAAATATTCAGAAAATCTTGTATTTTTAGTAGCACCTCCACGAGGACCAAATTTGCCGTTTCCTACATCTCTAAGCCAATCATTACTTTTAAGCACTATTCTAGTGGCGTGTTTCTTATAAAAAGGTCTTAATAATAAATTTCCTTGTACTGGTAATATTGTACTAGCGTCCCACTCCGTTATTCTATTGATATTTTTTTTTTCGTTCACTTCGTTTTCTGTGTGTGCAAAGTGCGCACCTACTAGTTCTACTCTTTCGTTTGGATTAGGTCTGTGGTTAGCATTTCTTGTCCTTTTCATTCGTTTTTTGTAGCGAAAAAGGAAAATTTTAGGATTATGCCCTAACCATTCATTACTTCCCAAATCATCATAAAACACACGAAAAGGTAGAATAAACTCACCTCTTACTTGTTCTATTAGTTCTTGTTGATTTTTTGCGACTATCTCTAATCTTGCCTGTGGTATGCGTATGTTTGTTGTGGGTGTGGGTGTATTTGCACCGCCACCGCCACCGCCTTGAAATCCCATAATTGTATTATTTTAAGTAGTGTGTAGTGAAGTAGTGAAGTAGTGTGTAGTGTTTTTGTCGTAAATAATGTATTTTCACTACTCACTACTCACTATTTCACTATCTTTTGTTTTACTTCTTCCTCCAAAATTTGCGTTCTTCTGAAATTGAGGTAAATAAGTAGTGCAAACGACAAAATACCCAAAACTAAATAAGCAATTTGCAAGTTTTTTTCTAAATTTTCCATTTTTATTGATTTATTTTCTTAATAAAAAAAAGCTGTTTCTGCCACATCTAAGCATAAAATAGTCATTTCAGGATAATAACGCCCTGCCACAAAATCAAAATTAAATATTGCTCCTGGCGGAATTATCAAAACATCATCATTCAAATCATTATCAGGCGACTGACTTATCCAGGTAACAGTAATAACATCTGTACCCGTATTAAAAATGCTGCCATACAAAAATCCTGCTTTGATAGGATTGATAGAAGAAAGCCCCAATGTTCTTGCTGATGGGTGTATTGCGCTCATAATTTTGTGTTATTTTAGTTTTGAAAAATTGCTTTTGAACTAAAAAACATTACAAATCCCAAAATAAGGACAAGTCCTAGTGTTGCACCTAGTTTGTAGTATGTTTCATCTTCAATGATTACACGTACTTTGTTGTCGGTTTTGATGCCGTCTTTACCAAGAATATTGTTGAGAGTTTCCATTTTTTTAATTTTTTTTGCGTTTGGATAAAAACCTTCAAAGTTTTTAAAACCTTGAAGGTCTTTATTTATTTCACTACTACCATTGTAGAAGGTGTACTTGCTACTATGGGCGTTGTTGTGCTTGCTGTTGCGGGTGCTGTTGTGCTTGCTGCAAGTTTTTTAGCGGCTTCTTCTGCCTCTTTTTTAGCTTTTTCAGCTGCTGCTGCTTTGGCTTTTTCATCTTTCATTCTTTGCAATTTTGCACCAATAGGCACGCCTATTGACACACACAAAAGAAACAAAACCAAGATAACCAACCATTCTTTCCAAGTGTAATCCATTTTCTTATTTGTTTTAAATTAAAATTTATTTATTATTTTTGTATTTTTGCATTGTTCCCCCTTTGGGGGTTAGGGGGCTATCCTGTTCCCCCTTTGGGGGCTAGGGGGCTACTTTGGGGGTTAGGGAGCTACTTAGTCTATAATGATACTTTCAATATTGAAAAGCTCGTATTTTGCCTGCGAAAAGTCATCAGTTGTCAATTTAAACTTATCTTTTAGTGCCTGCATTGTTTGCGTGCCTAATTTCCCGTCTATTTTGCCACTCCAACCGTATTTTTTAGCTAAGAAAGTTTGCAATTTTTTCACTCTCAAACCATAGCTACCCACTTTTAGTGGAAACTCCTCATTGCTTGCTGGTACGTTTTGCGCCTGCAATAATGCTTGTGCCTGTGCTAATGCCTGTGCTTTCTCTTGCGCTAGTATTTGCGCCTGCATTTGCGCTTGTGTGTGTTGTGTTTGCGTTTGTGCCTGCAAAAGTGCCTGTTGTGTTTGCATTTGCGCCTGTAATTGCGCCTGCAAAGTTGCGTTAGCCTCTGTGTTTGGTGCTGGTGTCACTGGTTTGTTTTTCTTTCTCCACATAAAGAAAAACACAATCAATATCAGCATCAAAAGCCCTGCAAAACCAAATATTAGCGTTTTTTGACTTGTTTCCATTGTTAATAATTGGTTTAGTATCTTTTTCTAGATTTTCTTTTACTTTGGTTTTCATCATTGAAGGAAAAATAACGGTCAGTCCATTGCTTTTTTCTCACTTGTGTAAGTTCTGAAAATAAAGCCCAACCTTTGGTACTGGCATTCCAACCACCATATCCAACCAATAAAAAGCCATTTTTTACAATTCCCATACCATAAAAAGCATTATTAGCAACTGGTTCAGATGGTTGAAATACAGTTACAACTTTTGAGGTAGCATCAGCATCTTGATAAATATTTATGCTATTTTTAGATGACCATAATCCTCCAAACTTTTCATCTCTTTGCTTGTAATCATTCATTGTAATAGTTGCTTGTACTATATTTGGTTTTGGCGTTGCACTTGCCGTATCAGGTGTAGAAGTAGGATTAAGCCACTTATCTAGTGTGGTTTGGTCAGAAAATCCGCTTGTAATCCCTGCTTTTACGAGTGCTGCTTGCGTACCTGGTCCCCAATCACCGTCAGCGGTTATTTTGAGTTTTGTTTGTATTTTCTTAACTTTCTCACCATAACTACCTTGTTTTAGTGGGAAATCATCATTTCTACCACTAGCACCGCCGCCACCATTTACATAAACCGTATTTGTAACTGTTTTTGTGTGTTGTGCGGGTGTTTTGTCATCTTTTTTGCCTAAATTCATTTGTGTTTTACCAGTAACGGGGTCTTTGCGAAAAAACAAAAACCACACTAGCACGCCCAAAAAGAGCAATCCAAAAGCACCTGCAAAAATTAGTTTCTTATCCATT
>JANYGM010000232.1 GCA_025362415.1 bacterium | reverse complement strand
CGAATTACGAATTATCAATTACGGTTTATTTCGTAATTTCTGTGAAGTCAGGTGTTTCCACCTGACTTCAAATGTGCTTTAAAATACCTATTTTGGGGGATAAATACAAAGTGCGTTTATTGAAGTCGGGTGGAAACACCCGACTTCACAGGTAAAATTATTAATTACGGATTACTTCGTAATTGATAATTCATAATTCGTAATTGAAACAACTTCTTTTTATATAAAAATAGTTTTTCAAATAAATTATAGGGCTACACTGATAATGTAGATAAAAAAATGGCAGTAAAAAAAATAAGACCAATTACGCCTGGACAAAGATTTAGAATTGCGCCTGTGTTTGATGATATCACCACTAGCACACCAGAAAAATCTTTGCTTGCTCCACTAAAACGTACAGGTGGGCGTAACGCACAAGGAAAAATGACAATGAGGTACATGGGTGGTGGACACAAGAAAATGTACCGTATCATTGATTTTAAACGTGAAAAATTTGACGTTCCTGCAACTGTACACTCTATTGAATATGATCCAAACCGCACTGCTCGTATTGCGCTTTTGTTTTATAAAGACGGAGAAAAACGCTACATTATTGCTCCTAACGGACTTAAAGTAGGGCAAGTCATTGTTTCAGGCAAAAACGCAGCTCCAGAAATTGGAAATACGTTGCCGCTTGGCAATATGCCACTTGGTACTATCGTCCATAACATTGAAACACGCAAAGGAAAAGGTGCAACAATGGCACGTAGTGCTGGTTCGTATGCACAATTACTTGCAAAAGTAGATAGTTATGTAACGCTCAAATTGCCTTCTGGTGAAATGAGATTGGTACTTGCTGATTGCCTTGCAACAGTAGGAACAGTATCTAATGCCGACCACATGAACGTACAGCTTGGAAAAGCAGGTAGAAAGCGTTGGTTAGGTGTAAGACCTCGTAACAGAGGGGTTTCTATGAACCCTGTTGATCACCCAATGGGTGGTGGTGAAGGACGTTCATCTGGTGGACAGCCTCGCTCACGCAATGGTTTACTTGCAAAAGGTAAGAAAACAAGAAACAAGAAGAAGTATTCAAACCGTTTAATCCTTAGCAGAAAGAAAAAATAAACTATGGGACGTTCACTAAAAAAAGGACCTTATATAGATTTCAGAGTTCTTAAGAAAATTGAGAATATGAATGAAGCAGGCAAAAAGTCAGTAATTAAGACGTGGTCAAGACGCTCTACAATTTCTCCTGACTTTATTGGGCATACATTTGCAGTACACAACGGAAATAAATTTATTCCTGTTTATGTTACTGATTTGATGGTAGGACACAAACTCGGTGAGTTCTCTCCTACTCGTAACTTCAGAGGACACATTGCCAAAAAAGACAAAGGTAAAAAATAAGCATAATGTCTAACAAAAAAAGCGGTAATCCGACAAAATACCCTTTGACATTATCTCAATAACAACAATATGGAAGCAATAGCAAAACTCGTAAATATACCTACATCTCCTCGTAAGATGAGACTTGTAGTAGACCTTGTCAGAGGAATGGAAGTTACCAAAGCACTTAATCTTTTAAAGTTTCAGCCGCAACACGCATCTCAAACTGTAGAGAGAGTTCTTTTAACTGCCATTGCTAATTGGCAAGTGAAAAACGTTGAAACTAACCTAGAAGATGCAAATCTTGTAGTAAAAGAAATCTTCGTTGATGCTGGTCGTATGCTGAAAAGACTAAGCCCAGCACCGCAAGGACGTGGACATAGAATTCGTAAGCGTTCTAATCACCTTACAATCAAAATAGATAGCGTGGACATCACTATATCAGCTAAATAACCAAACAAACAAACGCAATGGGACAAAAAATAAATCCAATAGGTTTTCGTCTTGGTATCGTTAGAGGCTGGGAATCTAGCTGGTACGGTGGCAAGGATTTCTCTGAAAAACTTGTAGAAGACGAAAAAATAAGAAAATACATTGATGCTCGTATCCCTAAAGGGGGTATTGCTCGTGTACTTATAGAGCGTACACTTAAACGCATTACGCTTACTATCCAAACGGCACGCCCTGGTGTGGTAATTGGTAAAGGTGGTAGTGAGGTGGATAAAGTAAAAGAAGAACTAAAGAAAATCACAGGAAAAGACGTTCAAATCAATATCTTTGAAATAAAACGCCCTGAACTTGATGCTAAACTTGTTGGTGAGAACATTGCACAACAAATTAAAGCCCGTATTTCTTACCGTAAAGCAATGAAGCAAGCAATTGCAGGTGCTATGCGTGTGGGTGCGGAAGGTATCAAAGTAAAACTTTCTGGACGTTTGGCTGGTGCTGATATGGCTCGTACTGAACAATATAAAGAAGGTCGTGTGCCTTTGCATACACTTCGTGCAGACATTGATTATGCAATTTCTGAATCTGATACGGTTTATGGTAAAATTGGTGTGAAAGTTTGGATTTTCAAAGGAGAGATTTATGGCAAGCCTGACCTTTCTCCTAATGCAGAACCAGCTAACAACGCAACCGCTACGAATAATAATAATAACCGTGGCAACAATGATAACAACCGCAACAACCGCACTGATAGAGATAAAAAAGGCGGCGGTGATAGAAACCGCAGAAGAGACGGCGGAAATAAGAAATAGTTTTTTTAGTGAAGTAGTGTGTAGTGAAATAGTTTTTTTAGTGAAGTAGTGTGTAGTGAAATAGTGTGTAGTGAAGTAGTGTGTAGTGTGTAGTGAAATAGTGTGTAGTGAAATACAAATGATGAAGTTTTATACACAAGATTGTGTATAAATTACATAGTACAATGTATTCCACTACACACTAAAACACTACTCACTACATACTAAAACACTACTCACTAAAGCACTACTCACTAAAACACTACACACTAAAACACTACACACTAAAAAGTACCATAAACTAGATAAGAAAATGTTACAACCAAAAAGAACCAGATTTAGAAAACAACAAAAAGGACGTGTAAAAGGACTTGCTACTCGTGGAGCAGAACTTTCTTTTGGCGACTTTGGCATAAAATCACTAGAAATAGGCTGGATTACGGCACGCCAAATTGAGGCTGCTCGTATTGCCGTTACTAGAGCAATGAAACGTGAAGGACAAGTTTGGATACGTGTTTTCCCAGACAAACCTATCACAAAAAAACCAGCAGAAGTACGTATGGGTAAAGGTAAAGGTGCGCCAGAATATTGGGTAGCTTGTGTCAAGCCTGGTACAATAATTTTTGAAGCTGGTGGCGTTCCAAGAGAAATTGCAGAACGTGCGCTTGCACTTGCAGCACAAAAACTACCTATGCGTACAAGATTATCTGTTCGTAGAGATTTAGAATAAGGGATTTTACAACCACCCCTAGCCCCTCCTTCAAAGGAGGGGAATAAAAGACAAAATTTCTTTTTTAGTGAAGTCGGGTGTTTCCACCCGACTTTAAATGAAATTTTAAGCATTCGTTTTGGGAGTAATTTCTCAACAAAAAAATCTAAAAGCGCATTATTGAAGTCAGGTGGAAACACCTGACTTCACAGAAAAGAACAAAAAACTCCCCTCCTTCCTAAGGAGGGGTTGGGGGTGGTTAGTAATTCAAAACAGTAAACTTGAGATGGGGTGCAGTTACCACCCTGACTCCCCAAATCAAACAATAAAAATAAAAAAACAAAGTAATGACAAGCAAAGAATTAATGGCATTATCAGCAGAAGAGCTGACTGCCAAGCTAGCCTCTGAGAAAGAAGCCTTGTATAAGTTAAAGCTCGCTCACGCTATCTCTCCACTGGAAAATCCAATGAGAATTAGAGAAAACAAGAAATTGGTGGCTCGTATTCTTACAAGTATCACTGCTAAACAACTTGTTAAATAACATAAACTTCCCTAATAAAATGGAAACATTAGAAAGAAATATAAGAAAAGAGAAAGTTGGGAAAGTAGTAAGCAACAAGATGAATAAATCTATTGTTGTCGCTATTGAACGCAAGGTAAAGCACCCAATGTATGGTAAGTTTATGAAAAAAACTACCAAGTTTATGGCACACGACGAGAAGCAGGAATGCGCTATTGGAGATACAGTTAAAATAATGGAATGTCGCCCTTTGAGTAAAACAAAGAACTGGCGACTAGTAGAAATCATTGAAAAAGCTAAATAATTATGATACGTCAAGAATCAAGGCTAAGCGTAGCAGACAATAGCGGTGCAAAGACAGTTCTCTGTATTCGTGTCTTAGGAGGTACTAAAAGAAAGTACGCTTCTATTGGAGATAAAATTATCGTAACGGTAAAATCAGCTCTTTCTTCATCTAGTATGAAAAAAGGAGCGGTTTCTAGAGCGGTTATAGTGCGTACACGCAAAGAAGTACGCCGCAAAGATGGTAGTTATATTCGTTTTGAAGATAATGCAGCCGTATTGCTTAATAACAATGATGAGCCTCGTGGTACTCGTATTTTCGGACCTGTGGCTAGAGAACTTCGTGAAAAACAATTTATGAAGATTGTATCACTAGCACCAGAAGTGCTTTAATTACTTGAAACAATGGGAAAAAATATAGAAATACCAAGCAAATTGCACGTAAAGTCAGGCGACACAGTTCTTGTGATTGCAGGTGATGCAAAAGGCAAAAAAGGTGTCATCAAAGAGATGGTACTTGAAAAACAACGTGCTTTCGTTGAAGGACTTAACCTTGTGAAGAAACACGTCAAACCATCAGCTCAAAATCCACAAGGTGGAATAGTAGAGATAGAAAGCTCAATTCATATCAGCAACTTGAAACTTGTAGACCCTTCAACAGGCGAAGCAACACGTACAGGGCGCAAAAGAGATGATAAAGGTAAATTACAAAGATACTCTAAGAAGACTAATAACATTATAATTATTAAAAAATAATGGCTACTCCAAGAATAAAAGAAAGATATCTCAAAGAAGTAGTGTCATCTTTGAAAGAAAAATTCCAGTACAAATCAGTAATGCAAGTACCAAAAGTTACTAAAATTGTTATCAATAAAGGTATTGGTGCTGCAGTTGCAGATAAAAAATTGGTAGAACAAGGCGTTGAAGAGCTTACAACTATCAGCGGACAAAAAGCGGTTGCAACACTTTCTAAGAAAGATGTTTCTAACTTTAAGTTGCGTAAAGGCGTGCCTATTGGTGCAAAAGTTACTTTACGTGGCGACAAAATGTATGAATTTTTAGACAGACTTATGACTGTTGCGCTTCCTCGTGTGCGTGATTTCAAAG
>JANYGM010000230.1 GCA_025362415.1 bacterium | reverse complement strand
ATAAGCACAAAACCACCAAATAGGTGGTTTTGTGTTATCTAAAAAGGCATATTTTAGGGGGTTATTTCTTTTTCCAATGCTTGTACTTGCTCCAGCGTAAGCCCTGTAAACTTAGCAACTTGCTCAATAGGCATTTTTTCTACGAGCATTATTTTGGCAATATCAAATTCTTTTTCAGTTTGTGCTTTTCTCCACGTAGGCGTATCTTTGTAATCTATGTCAAATGGCATAACGGTAGGGATTAAAAGGTGTATTTCTTCTTCAACTTTACGCAATTTACCTAATTTTTCAATATCTTCTGCAAGTTCTGCAAAATCTTTTGGATTGACAAAGTATTTAGTGGCTTCTTTAAAAACATTGCTCAAAACAGTTTTTAGGTGTTTCCAACAACACAGGAAACTTCATTATCACCTTCAAAACAGTCTTAAAAATACTATAAAATTAGCATAGCATCACCATAAGCAAAGAAATTATACTCTTCTTTAATAGCTTCTTGGTAGGCAGTCATTATCAAATCATAGCCACCAAAAGCGCAAGCACTCATAAAAAGAGTAGATTCTGGCAAATGAAAATTCGTAATCAAAGTATTTGGTACTCTGAACTCATAAGGCGCAAAAATAAACCTATCAGTCCACGCTGACGCTGCTTTAATGCGGTTTTTTGCTGTTACGGAAGACTCCAAAACACGCAAAGTACCAGACCCAACCGCACACACACGCTTATGATTGTCCAATGATTTGTTGATTATTTCTGCTGTTTTTTCAGTAATATCATAGTTTTCAGAGTCCGTTTTGTGTTTTGTCAAATCTTCTACATCAACAGAACGGAACGTACCCAAACCAATATGCAAAGTAATAGGACAAACCGTTACTCCCTTGATTTCTAACCTTTTAACAAGTTGTTTTGTGAAGTGAAGACAAGCCGCAGGTGCAGCCACCGCACCAATATTTTTAGCAAAAATAGACTGAAAACGCTCTGCATCTTCTGGCTCTGTTTTGCGTCTTTTATTGATAACTTTTGGCAAAGGCGTTTCACCAAGTGCATAAGCCGCTTTATAAAAATCTTCTGGTGAGCCGTCCCACAGAAAACGAATAGTACGCCCTCTGTTGGTTGTATTGTCAATAACTTCTGCCACAAGGTCGCTATCACCAAAATAAAGTTTATTTCCAACCCTAATTTTTCGTGCTGGGTCAACCAAAACGTCCCACAAATGATTCACAGGATTAAGTTCACGCAACAAAAAAACTTCAATATCTGCTCCTGTTTTTTCTTTGTTGCCATAAAGCCTCGCAGGAAACACCTTTGTATCATTGACAACCATAGAATCCCCATCATTAAAATAGCCCAAAACATCTTTAAACAATTTATGTTCAATTTTTTTGGTATCTCTATGAACCACCATCAGACGTGCCTCATCACGGTTTTCGTTAGGATACAACGCTATTAGGTTGCTTGGGAGGTCAAATTTGTACTCGGAAAGTTTCATTGAGTTCATTTATGAAGGGATTTTTTAATTGTGAATTAGGAATTGTGAATTGTGAATGAATACAAGAATTTGATAATCAGTTACAATTTCATAACAAAAATAAAGAGAAAATAGTCGTTGAAATCAATATAAATTAAATTTTTTATAGTATTTTGCAGTATTTTTCTGCAATATACAACATCAAAGTACCGTTTGTCAAGTTTTTGATGATATTTATTTTTTATTGAAATGAATATTACTAAGATTTCCTTAAAAAACATTAAATTTGCAAGCAAAATCACCTCATAATTACGAAATAATTGTATTTATCTGTGTATCTGTGGCAACTAAATCAACCAAATCTAATGTTCAAAATCTCTAAAAATAAAAAATACGCAAAAAAAATGTCTTCTAAAATGATTATTCGTTTTCAAGACTGCGACCCTCTCAATCATCTTAATAATGCCAAATATTTTGATTATTACTTCAATGCACGGGAAGACCACGTTTTTCAGGCATATAAGCTAACTTCTGCTGATTTTTTTAAGAAATTTAAGGCGGGTTGGGTAGCTTATAATCATAATATTTCCTATCTGCGTCCTGCGCTTGTGGGTGAGAACGTGGTTATCCATTCTAGTATTATTTTTCATAATGAAAATACAATGGTGGTAGAACTTTATATGACTGATTTGGAGAACAAAATCCTAAAAAACCACCTCTGGACGACAATGAAATACATTGATGTAAAAACTGGTATGTCTATGACACACCACCCAGAAGTAATGGATTTGCTAGAAAGAGTTACTTTGGAGGAGGTAAACTTTGACCAAATAGATAAAAATGAGCGAATGAAGCAAATTAAAGCTGATTTATTGAAAACTTCAGAAAATAAATAATGACAGTAAATTTTCCTATAAAAAAGCCTTTCTAACTGTTAGAAAGGCTTTTTTATAGGAAAGCCGTACTATACACATTTAAAAGCATCTTTTATTGTTAGGAGGAGAAACAAGACAACAGAATAAAAAACAGTAAAATTCCTTAATTATTCGCAATGATTATGTCACTTTTTTGTGCCTGATTTCGTGTTTAGATGTAAGACATTTCTAAGTTTTTCACAGTTTTGAAAAAAAGTTGAAAATATTTTGAATTTTTTTCAAAAACTAAAAAGCAAGTCTAAACTCTCAAAACACAATATAAATAATTTTTCACGTAAAATAAAGGGCAAAAAGGGTATCTTATGAAGAATAAAAATAATGTTATTTGCATAAAATGCAAATAATTTTTTGACAAGAAATGACACATTTGGTGGCTACTTTTATTATACTTAGTAATGTATTGGAAATAAGATACTAATTTCCAAAATAAACAAGCGTTTTTGGGCGTAACTTTCCAAAAGTTGGAAACTTTTGGAAAGTTTAGTAGGAAGTTATTTACAATTCATTACTTACCTTTGTGCGCCACTAAAAAATAGTAGGCGTTTTTTAATTTTTAACCAAACTATTTTCATTACAATGAAAACAAACCAAAAAATCAGCTTCATTCCCCCTTTGGGGGTTAGGGGGCTACTTTATGTGCTACTGCTTGCTTTTGCCTCCTGCAAATCTTGCAAGAAAGACCTAGACCCCACCACACAACTGCCACCAGCCACACAGACAGGAGCTAATACCTTTGGCTGTGTGATAAACGGACAAGCGTGGGTGCCTAATGGCGTAAGCACAATACCTGTAACCAGACCTATCAATGGTGGGTATGTAGGTTAGTAATGAGTTGTAAATAAAATTCTAATTTTGTATTTCTTAGTGCCTACTTAGT
>JANYGM010000222.1 GCA_025362415.1 bacterium | reverse complement strand
TGTTCTGTGGGAACTGCTGGTACTAATTGTTTTCCTGTTTGGATTTCTGGTTTCTTTTCCATATATTTACGTGTTGTTTTAAAAGTTCTGTTGTTTTTAATACTTTTAATATCAGTTACTTAACTCCGTTTTGTTGCCTGCAAAACGGAGTTTTTTGTTTGATTTTTACTTATTTTTATGCAGAAATTCTCTTTGCAAATTGGTACTTACCAAACTCACTACTTGCTGTTTTATAGGCTTTACGGCAGGTTGTTTCTATTTCCTTAGTATCAAAATCACTTTCAGAAAATTTATTGATAAGCAAGTTTATTGAGGTGGTGCAGTCCATTCCATATCTGCAAAGCACACAAGAAAATCTAAAAATGAAATTTTGCCTATTTCCACTAAAAAAACTATCATTGTGCTTGTTTTGGTAGCCTTTGAGTGCTTGCTCAAATTTATCATTATCATTTACATTAGTGGTATATGTTCCTGTGGAAACATAGTTGAGTTGTATTGCTGGCACACTTTTTACCATATTTTGAGATACAACCTTTATATCTTCTAGGTGAAGTGCTAAAAATTCTACATTTTTATTGATAAAAATAGCCTCATCAAACGAAATAAAGCATAATCTTGAAATGTTACTACACTTTGCATCAATGCCAAAGGCTTTTTTTTCAGAAACTATTGGTATGCCTGTTGCATCAGAAAAAAAACTTGCTACATATTCATAAATCCTTTTATAATCATATTGATTTGTGCCAAATTCTACCATAAAAGCTACTTTTAAACCATTCTCACTAGGACTTACGAAAACACTCGCAAGAAGTCCGCTAAGTTGTTCATTAGCAATAATTTCACTTTTTAGCTTATTAACCGTTTGCAGACGTTCTAAACGCTTCTTTTGAATGATGTACTTTTGTACTTCTGTCAAAATATTTGTTTTAGGCACTATTTCCATATCAGAAATATTATCAATATCCAAAATAAGGATATTAGAGGGTGTTTTTATGCTTTTGTCGTTGCGTTCTGAAAACGTGCCTGCATACGTAAACGCTGGTATTTGCGTTTTGTAGCTCTCACCTGTTGCATCAGTTAAGATGCTGTTATAAAGATTTTCTCTATATGTTTGGAGTTGTGGAATTAGATTATTTTGCATAACTTTGCACAAATCAAAAAAACACATCTCACGTGTTGCTTTGATGTTTTTTGCATTCCTAAAAACGCTTATTTTGGTCATAATTATTGGTGTTTAGAGTTTTATAAGTCCTCAAACTGCTATTTGAGGACTTTTTTATGATTAAATTTGTGGTTCTAAATCATCAGTAGAAAAACCGCCTTTAAAGCCTTTGATAACGGTTTCTGCTAACATTTGGGAGTAATATTTTTCTGTTGTTCTGCTGGTGGCGTGTCCCATAATATTAGCAACAACATCAATAGCAATATTTTTATGGTGTCGTGCCAACATTGCGAAAGTGTGCCTGCCTGCGTGTGTGGTTACTTTTTTAGTAATTCCTACTCGCTGGCAAACCTGCAATAAGTGTGTATTTCGTCTTTGCACCGAAATATTAGGGATAAAGCCATTTTCGTATTTACTTAGAAGTTCTTTCACTTCTGTAAAAATGGGAATAGTGCAAATTTCGTCTGTTTTTTCTCTGGAAATAGTAATATAATCTACTCCATTAGTGCCTGTTTGCACCTCACTAAGGCATATTTTGTGTACGTCTGCGTGAGATGCACCTGTAAGGCATTGTAAGCAAAAACGGTGCGCTTCTGTTTGCTCTCCAGCACTTATAAAGTCAAAATTTAAAATCTTTAAAACCTCCTCATAAGTAAGCCAAACAAACTTTTTAGCCTTACCAGTTGCCATTTTGTGGGAATTAGCGGGGTTGTTGTCTATGTTTCCCAAGTTTAATTGCATACTTAAAAGTCCCTTAAAACGTGCATAAGTCATTCTAGCAGGCTCTAAACTAATAATACTATTTAGGAAATTGCCAAAATCAATACAAAATTTAACGTCAATATCAGAAATCAATATTTCTTTTTTGTCAAGTGTTGCCAAGAAACGAACTAATCTTTTTTTCTTAACTGTATCATTTCTAAGGCTTTCAAAGGTATTTCTAGTCTTTGCTAAAACATTTCTTTTGACTTCAATACTTTGCTCCCAAAGTCCTATAATGCCAAAATTAGGGCGGTCTTTGCCCTCATACACACTTTTTATCAAAGTTGCATCTACTTTGCCTTTCTTTGCAAAATTAGCCCCCATCTCAATTTCATTTATCTTGCCTCTTATGATAGCTATTTTCTTATTGTAAAGGTCGTTATTTGCATTATTTACAACTGTTTGTGTATCTTTATTCCAGTCATCAGCAACACAAAAAATGCCTGTGCTTACATCTTGCGTGTCCTTACCATATCCAAAACGGCAAATAATGGACTTTGTGCCATTTGCCTTTGGTTTTCCTGTGTGGTAAAAATCCACTTTAAAAATTTTCATATTGATAGAAATTTATTTTATTGTTTATTTTGATTTTAACGCCCTCTACTGACTGTATAGGGCGTTTTTTGTGTGAGCTTTATTGTTGATTTGAATTTAGTTTTAATTCATCTAATTGTTTATATAGGTTTTCTATATAGTTCAATTCAACCTGCTTATTTCTATATATTTCAGACACGATTTTTTCGTGTTTCTCTACCTTTTTACAAAGTTTATTGTAATTTTCTGTTGATTTCAAAATAGCACTTTTCAAACGTGCTATTGCCTTTTGGTTGATATTTTCCATTATTTTAAGTGTTTTAGTCCGTTTTACTTGTGGCAAAACGGACTTTGTGAATGATATTTTATTTATGCTACCTTTATTTTTTGAGCGACTGCATCAGCTAACATTTGCACCATTTTATCAAAATCAGCTGGAAAATCAGCTGGCGTTTTGCTCGCATTTGTAGGCTCGGTTAGCTCGTTTAGGCTTTTTAGCTCGTTTGTAGCTGGCTCGTTTGCTTGCGTTTGTCTTAGGTGCTTGGTTTCTCTATCAATACGCTCTAATAATACTGTTGCGTAGTGTCTTTGAGTAGTATCTATGTTTGCGTGTCCTAGCATTTTAGATACGACTTCAATAGAAATACCACTATTGAGCCAAACCATACCTGCCGTTTTGCGCCCACAACGGTTGGTAATATGTTTGTTGATGCCTAAACTTTTCATCATAAAAGCAAGTGTATTAGTATGTTCCTGTGCATTTCCAATAGGTAAAACGCCCTTATATTTCTCCAATATCTCTTTTGCCTTTGGAAAAAATGGTAATAATTGCTTTACGCCTGTTTTCTCTCGTGGTTTTATTATCCACTCTTCATTGTTGTAGAGTTCTGTAAAATCCGTAGAAAAAACTTTCATATCACACCATTGAAAGCCTGTATAACACGAAAAAAGAAATACATCACGTATTTTGTCAATGGTAGAAAAGGTTTCTATTTCCCAATCTTCTAGCTTTTGAAGTTCAATAGCACTCAAAAACTCTGTTTCCTCTGCATCTGATACAAACCGTTCATACTTAGGTAAAACGGTTTTTGTATAACCTTTACGCAAAGCATAAGCGTTTCCTGCGCTGATGATATGCGTAAATTTTTTGATGTGTGCGTTCTTCTTAGGTCTGTCCAGTTCTTTTTTCCTAAAAGGTGTATTACGAAACCACTTCACAAAGTCCTCAAAAATGGTATAAGTGAAGTCTGTATAACTCATTGCTGGTTGTGAGATATGCACAAAAAACCTTTGTATCTTCTCAATATCACGCACATAGGCATTAAAACCCTCCTCAATAATACTTTTGTCTTCAAATTTTTTCTTAGCAAGTGCTATCAAAATATCCGTAATAGATTTTTCTGCCACAGGTTTTTCTTTGAATGGCTGATGGATAGTTGCTTTTCCTGCAAAAATATCTAGTATGTGTTTTGCCGTAATATACGGTGAATTAACCTCTTTGAGAGCGTTGTAGATGTTCGTAATTCTGTTTTTGGTTTCGTGCAAGTCCTCATTTTTCTCTTTTGAGCCTAAACCAACAAACCTATTCACTCGCCAATCATCAAAATAACCCTCAATTTTTGTAGTTAATAAACTTCTTTTACTACCACTTACGGCAACTCTCACTTGTATTATTACAAGTTCTGCACGTTTTTTGCACCTTGCTATTAAAGAAATGTGCATTTGTGGCACTCTTTTAGACAAATTAAAATCTTTCACTTCATTTTGCATAGTCTTAGGCGTTTAGTAGGTCGTGGAATAAGAAACTTTGCCCTTGCTCTGTATGCTCCAAAAAGTCCTCAAATAAGGACGCACCAAACAAAAAATGCTTTACCAATTTTCTGAAAAACATTTTGCGTGCCTCGTTGTCGTCTTGTATCTCTTTGGAATTGAGCAATACATCTCCGCAATGCCCCAAAACGCCTATATACTTGCGAATAGCAGGATTTGGAACGTCTAAAAGTGCCAATACCTCGCTGATGTGTTGAGGTGCTTTTTGCTCCTCTGATTTTGATTTGTCAAAATCTTTTCTTAGATTTGATTTCATTTTTAATTTGTGTTTACGTGTTGTATAATACGAAAATCCCTAAAACCTTATCTATTGCAAGTAGATAAGGTTTTTTTGTTTAGGCTGTTTAGTTATTATTTAATTGTGTTGGTTGTTTCATTGTGTTGTTCCTTTGTGGTTTGAGGTTGATTTTCTACTATTTTGCAGTCTGCAAAAAGCACTACTACATCTATCAAAGTGTCAAAAAACAATTCATTTACAGTAAAACCTGTTTCTGTAATTGTGTGAATATCTAATGTTTCCATTAAAGCACCTTGTTTTACTAAATACGTGCCGTATTCGTTGCTTTTGCCGTATTTGTACTGTTGTTCATAGAATTTGTGTGTGAACGCTACGCCCTGCAAAAATTCGTTTTGTGTTATTCCTTTCATTGTGTGGGTTGGTTTGTGGTTGAAAAATACGAAAATCCCTAAAACCTTATCTATTGCAAGTAGATAAGGTTTTTTTGTTTAGGCTATTTGGTTATTGTTTTTAGTCCTTCGTTTAAAAGTTCCTCCGCTACGTCTGCAAGTGAGTTGTTTGCTTTCTTAGCTTTTTTACGGTTATTAGAAATATCTCTAATAGCGTTTTTTGTTGTTTCTGACAACCTTACAAGTAGTTGTTCGTGGTTTGTTGCTTTATTTTTCATTTTTATAATGATTTGATTTGTTTTTTAATCTTTTTATTTGTGCAAATTTACTAATGATTTTTGTATAAACAAATTATTTGATTAAATAAAACCAATAAAACACGTAAATACTTAATAATCAAAAGATTATTTTTTAACTTAAATCAAATTAGTATCTTTGCTTTATGGAAATAGGAGAAAAAATAAAGAAATTGAGAACTGAAAAAAAACTTTCTCAAAAAGATTTAGCATTAAAAATAGGGGTTACACAACAAAATGTAGCATATTTTGAAAGTAAAGGCAACACAATTACAATAGAAAATGCCTTTAAAATAGCTACGGCGTTGGAAGTATCAATAAAATCATTATTATTTGATGATATTGATTATACAGACGTGCCAAATAGCAAAGAAGTAGAAAACTTGCTTATTGCAAAAGATAAGGAGATAGCGGACTTAAATAGTAAAATATTTGTGAGAGATAAGGATATAGAGATTCTAACACTAAAAAATGATAATTTAACATTAAAAAATGATAGCTTTAAAAGTGTTATAGAGTTTCAAAATTCGTTTATTGAGAGTGTGAGAGATATTGGATTAGAACAAACAGAGGATAAATTTAGTAATATGTTTGTAGGTTCTGCTAGTGAGTTGTTTGCTAAATTAAAACCAATGCCCACAAAAAAAGTAGATAAAGCCGACCCATTCTACGAATTTGATACAAAATCAAAAAAACCTACTAAAATTTAGTAGGTTTTTTGGTTATTTGTTAAAATAGTGTGTTCCTGATACGCACTATTTTTATTATTTATAAATTTCAGAATGTAAGAAATAGCTACTTTGTGTAGTTTTTCTATTTTGGTAGTTTTTATTCATATTGCTTATACGTAAAATAAAGCTACTTTTATCATTCCTGGATAACGTGTTTTTTTGTGAGTTTTACAAATAACTACGTTTTTTTAGTGTGTAAGAAATAGCACAAAAAAAACCTACTAAAATTTAGTAGGTTTTTTTGGTTGTTGTATTTCAACCTTAGCTAAATAGCTAAGAAGATAAAGGTTGCAAAACCGCACAGGTGGACTACAAAGTAGCACATTATCTGGTAGCTTTATCTTAATGCAAAGATACAAAATAACCGTAAACCTACTAAATTTTAGTAGGTTTATGGTTATATTATTTCGTTTATTATCTCCAAAAGGTCTTTTTTGGTAATATCGCTTATTTCGGACTTGTCGTAAATGATAATTAGATTTATTATTGTTTCGTTATCATTTTCAATAATATTGTAGGTTACAACTCTAAAACCACCTCTTTTGCCTTTACCTTTGCTTTTACTTGCCAAACGGATTTTTCTAATACCATTCCCTAAATCATCACCTAACAAGGGATTTTCTAACAAATCATTAGAAAGGTCTATAATTTCTTGTTTGAGTGTAGCATATTTTTTGATTAAAGGTTTTGCTTTTTTAGCAAAAAAGTCTGTAAAAATGATTTTATTGGACATATTCTAAAAATTCGTTTAGTGTTTTGCCTTTCTTTTTACCATTTTTTATATCTGCTACCTCCTGCAAACTTTCTTTTAAATCATTCAAAAACACGTTTTTTGGTACTGTATCATTTTGAGGTGTTTTTTTAAATTCCAAATCAATTTTAGATTTTTGCAAAAGTGCAATAACTTTGTTTACATCTATGTTATTGCGTACTTTGATAGTTATTGTTTCCATAGTTTTAAGGGTTTATCTTACACAAATATAGCAAAAATTACAAAAAAACTACTAAATTTCATTGTATTTCTCTATAAACTGATTTATAGCTGTTCTAAATATACTGGTCATAGTTTTTCCTTTACTTTTGGCTATTGCTTTGAGTTTCTGGTGATTATGTTCACTAATACGGGTTTTAATCAAAAACAATTCTGTTTCATTACTTTTGTCTATTTTTGGGAGCATATTTTTAGCTGTTTATTTGCTACAAATATAACAAAAAAAACCTATACGAAGGTATAAGTTCTTTAACAAAAATAAATTTTAAATTTTAACTAACTAACCTTACTATCTTTTTTCTCTCTTGTTTGCGTTTTTTCTCCTCCCAAAAGTGTAGGAAAATCTGGCAAAGCATAACAATACAGAACAAAATTATACTTTTCATATCAATATTATTTTAGTAGTTTATCAACCATTTTGGCATTTTTTTTCTGTACAAAGTCATCTTCTAACATAGGCTCTAATTCTTTGATTTGATTTGTAATAATTCGTATTACATTAAGAACTGGATTTAGTTTTGCTATTAACCTTTTTTCTCTGACTACCAACGGTTTAAGTTGATTTTTCAAGCGTTTGATATTGCTTTCTGCATATTCCTTGTGTGCTTTTTGTTGCTTTATAAGCAATTTTTGGCTCTTTTCTATTTCTTTGGCTGTTGTGTCCATTTTTAGGCTGTTTTTTTAAGTGTTTTGTATCTTATTGAGTAAAATTTTTGTTTAAGTGCGTTAAATACACTTTTTTTGTAAGAAGCCATTTTTTAAGTATTGTTTATTTTGCTTTTTTCCAATTCTTATAAAGCAGATACATTGTTACCAAAAACAGTATTGCTAAACCAAAATTTAGTATCAAACGCATTTTGGCTCGTTTTCTTGCTCTCTCGTCCACAAGTGTATAAGAAAATTTGTTGCCGTACAAACTAGTGTGTTTTAGGCATAATTTTGTAAACTCTTGGTATTCTGACCAAATAGCAAATACTTGACACCCAGCCGACCATTGACCTACATCAATACAAAGAGATTTCTCCATTAATTCCTGCATCTTCTGCTCCAATCCTTCAACAGCCTGCGTAAGATC
>JANYGM010000209.1 GCA_025362415.1 bacterium | reverse complement strand
GTTGTATTTTGGCTACATTTATAAGTGTGCGTTTTAGTGTTGATGTTTCACGAGGATTTATCCTGCACGCCGCCACTTTGGAAACTAATCTTTCCAAATCACCTATTTCGCTCAAAATATCTAATAATTGACTAGAAAAATCTTTGTTAGTCATCATATCTTCTACAATAGAAAGGCGTTCTTCTATTTTTTCTTTCTCCTTTAAAGGTAAAACAACCCACTTTCTTAGAAGTCTTCCGCCCATACTTGTTTGGCATACGTCCATAATACGAATAAGCGGCACGCCATTATCTTGTTGTGGTTGCAAAAGTTCCAAATTTCTTATGGTATATCTGTCCAACCACACATATTTATCCTCTTCAAGTCGCCCAAGTGTAGCTATATGACTGATTTGGTTGTGTTCTGTGTCAGAAAGATACTGTAAAACCGCACCTGCAGCAGCTATACCTGCTTCTAAGTTTTCAATACCAAAACCTTTTAATGTTGAGATATTAAAATGTGTTGTAATTTTTTGGTATCCAAAGTCTTTGGCAAACGCCCAATCTTCTAAAAAGAAAGTGTTAAACTCATTTCCAAACACTTCTAAAAATTCTTTCTTAAATGGCTTTGCTATAAGCACTTCTGCAGGTGCAAAACTCTGCAAAAGTTTTCCTATATATTCAAAATTGCCTTGTGATGTGAGAAATTCTCCTGTTGAGATGTCCAAAAAAGAAAGTCCAATAATGTTATTATCAACAATACTGGTAGTTTTATTTTTGGTAAAATGCACTGCTGCAAGATAATTGTTGCGTTTGCTTTCTAGTACGTTGTCGTTCATAGAAACGCCTGGCGTTATAAGTTCTGTAACGCCTCTTTTTACAAGTCCTTTGGAGAGTTTAGGGTCTTCTAGCTGGTCGCAAATGGCTACACGCTCCCCTGCACGCACTAATTTGGGAAGATATGTATCTAAGCTATGGTGTGGAAATCCTGCAAGTGGCATATCTGCTACCCCACCGTTAGAACGCTTTGTAAGGGTGATACTTAATATTTTGCTAGCCTTAATGGCATCATCTCCAAAGGTTTCGTAAAAATCTCCTACTCTAAAAAGCAGTATTGCGCCTGGGTATTTCTTTTTAAATAGGGCATATTGTTTCATTAAGGGGGTTTCTTTGATAGGATTCATCTTGATGTGCGGATATAATGTGTAATATAAGTTGTTTATATGGTTACAAACATACAAAAAAATCCTTCTAATAATAAAAATTAGAAGGATTTTGTTTGAGAAAAAGGCAAAAGATTCTTGTGGTGTCAGTATTTCAATACTATGGACAGTTTTAAAGAGCTATTTTGCCTCTATTTACATTTAACAACTAACAATATTTATTATTTATTACAAATTTTTTAAGCGTGCAAGTAAGAGCAACCCTGCCATACTTATACTATCTGTTATTTTCCCTTGCATTACCATTGCAATAGCATCAGTAAAAAGTATTTTTTTGATAATTATTTTTTCTGTTTCTTCAAATTCTGGTTCATATTGCGAAAGTTCTTCTGCTAAATATACAAACCCTTCTTCATCAGTTACAGAATTAGATGTATGAATGCGTAATATTTTTGTCCATTTGTGGGCTACTAAACCTGTTTCTTCTTTGAGTTCTCGTTTTGCGGACACTAATAAATCTTCATTGAGGCTTCCTCCTCCCATAGGTATCTCCCACGAATATTCATTGAGTGGATAGCGGTATTGTCCCACGAGCCACGTATAATTATCCTTGTCTAGTGGAATAATACCTATTGCCTTGTTCTTAAAATGCACAGTTCCGTAAATTCCATTGTTTCCTGCAGGATTTAGTACGGCATCTTCTTTGACAGAAATCCAAGGATTATCATAAATATTGACACTATTTAGTATTTTCCAAGGATTATTTAAGTGTGAAGTATCCATTTTTTAATTAGAAATTAGAAATTAGGAATTATGAATGAAGATTTATTACAATTATTTTATACTTTATTTAAAATCACTTAAAATAAAAGTATCATAAAGGTAATATATAATGTTTTTTTTGCCATTAACTGTATTTTATATCACATATCACACATCATATATCACACATCAAAATGTTTTTAGCTAATTATCTTCTCTTTCATTAGCAAATAAATAGCGGCAAACACTAATAAATTGATAATAGTCAAGATAAAAAAGCCTACCCAGCTAGCAGGGGACAAAAACGCTATAGGAATACGCTTATTAGCCTCTTGTGCAACAAAGTTTTTGAGTGTTTCAGGGCTTGCGTTTGTCCCTAATTGCGTTTGAGCCGTAGCAAATATTTCTGTAAAGTTAATTTTAGAAGAAAATTTTGTAAAAATACCTTTAAAAACGAAAGACATACCTTGCAATTTTTCCAAAAAATTAGGTAAAGTTTGAGAAATAACCTCTGTTAGTTTGCCTTCTGCAATCATAGCGGAGGTTTTAGGGTTTTTAGCCATAAAATCAAACAATTTATCTGTAAAATACACAAACAAAAACTCCTTAGAACGACTAACAACGTGAAATAAAGCAGCTTTAATGGCGTGTTTTTGCCCTAAAACATAGAATAAAAAAGGGAAAATCAACAACAAAAAAACAGGAACTACATATCCTAAAATGTTAGTGAGCAAATTTGTACTATTATTTCGCCACGCATCAAGGTCGTTGTAGGTCATAATAAAGATAGCTATGTTCAAAGACAAGCCAAAGACCACAAAAAAGATAAGTCGGAAGGTTGCAGTAAAAAAAGCACTACTTGCCATTTTAAAAATGGTAGTTGCAGAGATATTTTGGCTAGTATTTGTGTTATTTTCTGTTGGGAGAGGTTTGTTTTCTTGAGTTTCCATTGTGTTATGTGTAGGTTGAAGGTTAAAAATTAAAACCTTCAAGGTCTTAAAGACCTTGAAGGTTTCATTTAAGTACATCTAAATGAATTTATGTAGCTTATAAGTGAATAACTTCACCATAAGCGGCTGCGGTAGCCTCCATAATTGCTTCTGACATTGTGGGGTGAGGGTGTACGGACTTGATAATTTCGTGTCCTGTGGTTTCCAAATTGCGTGCAACCACAACTTCTGCAATCATTTCAGTAACATTTGCACCAATCATATGCGCTCCCAACCATTCTCCGTACTTGGCATCAAAAATAACCTTAACAAAACCACCTTTAACGCCAGCTGCACTTGCTTTACCAGACGCAGAGAAAGGAAATTTACCAACTTTTATTTCATATCCTGCCTCTTTTGCTTGTTTTTCTGTCATTCCTACGCTTGCAATCTCGGGCTGACAATACGTACAACCAGGAATATTAGCATAATTGAGGGGCGCAGGGTGGTGTCCTGCAATTTTTTCTACACAAATGATGCCTTCCGCAGATGCAACGTGAGCCAACGCAGGTCCGTGAGTGATGTCGCCTATTGCAAAGATACCTTTAATGTTAGTTTCGGAGAAATCATTTACTAAAACACGCCCTTTTTCAAATTTAACGCCAGCTTCTTCTAGTCCAATGCCCTCTAAGTTTGTGGTCATTCCA
>JANYGM010000190.1 GCA_025362415.1 bacterium | reverse complement strand
AGTATGATTGTTTTTATAGCCCTTTAGTTTATCAAGGATTACGAAAAAAATAACAAATTTAACAATGTCGTTATCTAACTAAGCAAACACTAAGAAATACAAAATAAGGATTTTATTTACAATTCATTACTTATACGGAAAATAGTTACTTTTGGATTTCTATTGAAAAAATGACAGAAAAGTTAAAAAACAAATGCTAACAGATAAGTCTTTTAAAGACGAAACTATGGGATTTGTAGAAGTTTATTTTGATAATGCAAAAGATATGGGTAAATTTGCAGAAGAAATCAAAAAATACTACAAAAAATAATAACTGATAACATTTATCAAGAAGGCATAATTTTTGATACACTTTTTTAATGAAAAACACCTTTTTTTTAACCTTTTTACTGCTTGTTTTATTCGTAGTCGCTTGCAAACCTCAAAATGAGGTTATTTCACAAGATAACGAACAAAAACTCACTTTTTCAGAAGATGCAATAGTTTTTGATACTATTTTTGCAGGGCAACGCACTGCAACACGCCGTTTGCGTGTGTATAACCCTACCAAAAAAGCATTCAAAATTAGTGAAATCCGTTTGGGTGGGCAAGCCATTTCTCCTTACAAAATTATTGTAGGAGGCGACAAAGGCACTAATTTTAATAATATAGATATTTTTGGTGGAGACAGTTTGCTGATTTTGGTAGAGGCAAACGTACCAGAAGCCAGTATAGGAGATATAAAACTTGCCTATGATTCTATTATGTTTCGTACTAGCCAAAACACGCAAAAGGTGCGCCTTTTAGCGTGGAGTCAGAAAGTCAATATTATTACAGGAAATATTGCTTGTAATACCATTTGGAACTCTCCAAACCCTTATATTTTGAAAGATTCTGTTTTTATCAACGAAAATTGTAACTTAGAAATAAAGGAAAATGTACGTGTTTTTGCTTTTAATAATGCTATTCTGAAAGTAAAAGGAAATTTAAAAATAAGTGGAACAGCAGAAAAACCTGTTAAAATCAGTTATTTTAGGCAAGAAGAAGATTATCAGCACACTTTGGGACAATGGAAAGGCATTTTTTTCTATCCCACAAGTCAAAATAATCAAATAAATTACGCTACCATCAAAAATGCACAAATTGGGCTTTCTGTTAATAATACTCGTCTTAGTGTTAATCAGACGACTATTGAAAGTATGAGTATTGCAGGAATTTCTGCTGAAAATGCTGTTGTTACTCTAAATAACTGTTTGATAACCAACTGTATAGAAAGATTATTTAAAGGTAATTTTGGAGGAAGATATGAGCTAAATCATTGCACACTTGCTAATTATGAATTTAATTTTAACCGTGATGGAAATGAAGGTTTAGCATTTATCAATCAAGAAGATGCCCCCAGAATGGAGATTTCTTTGTTTAATTGTATTTTTTGGGGCAATTTGCAAGAAGAAGTATTATTTTTACCTACGAATAGCGCAGATTTTTCCTTATTTGCGGGTTACAATATTTTTAAGACAACTGCTTATGAAAATATTTTGTCAGATAATTCTTTCAATAATCAGCTAAATGTAGATGCAGATGCAGACTCACTTTTTAAAAATCCTAGTAATTTTAACTTCAAGTTGCCAATTACCTCACCTGCTCGCACAAAAGGTGTTAGTTCTTCAGTTTTGATTGATATTTTAGGAAAAACTAGAGCAAATCCGCCTAGTATTGGTTCGTATGAATGATGTATGATGTATGATATATGATGTAAATACATTTGACGAAAAAGAACACTTTACATTTCACACTTCACACCTCAAAGGAAAGCATATAAGACAAAATAGGCATACATTTTTCTTTACAAGGAAGATAAAAATGCTTATGTTGCCAAAAATTAGATTTTGGGGATAAGCCCCACCAAAACTCTGCCATTGCAAGTGCTTCCATTTTATTTTGAAACGCATACTGCAAAAGTTTGGGTGCAGCGCACTCGCCCGCACCACTAGGTGGATTGGTATTTAGCGTGTTTCTAAAAATTTCTTTCAAACTTTTGGACTTACTCGCTTGATTTACAAAATGATACGACTCAAAAATTTTCTCTTGAAGCAAAATAGAATTTTCTTTGCGTAATTTTTTGAGAATACTTATTTTGTCTTTATTTTCAGTTTTATTTTGTTCTAAAGTGCTGATTTCTAAGTTGATACTTGTAAGATTTGTCATTCCAATACCTAAAAAACTACCTTCTGTAAGCATATCAAAAATAGGTGGCACAAAAGCACTATGCGTGTTGCTACCTGCCAATTTGCCAGAAAAAGCAGCCAAAAAACCTATCTCATTTTGTTCTGTTCTGACAACCAAAACGCCAAACATTTTTCCAATAATTGCACCTTCTTGTCCTTCTATTAAGCCAAAATTATGTACCCATTCTTGTTGTGTGATGAGATATTTTTGTAGTTGTGTTGTTGCCAACAAACAAAGTTTATGAGGTTCGTAAGCAGTTTGATTATTAGTTTGATTATCAAAAGAATACGTGAATTTTTCTGGTAAGAAATACTCTGTTATTGGAACATCAAAACGAGTAAAAAATTTGTCTTTCATTGTTTTTTATTTCGTAAGATGAAAAGCACTTTTCGTAAATAGGAACACGCTTTTTATAAAATAAACGTGAAGTTATTCTATTTTTTTGTATTTTTGTTTCAATAATTTTCAAATCAAAATCAACAATTCTAAAAAAACAGTTATGAAAAAAATTCTTAATTTCGCAATGATTTTTGCTATGGCTTTCGTCTTGATGGCTTGCCCTTATTCTTCTGATGTGGCACTAGACATGCCTAACCAAAAGCTCAAAAAAGATTTGATAGCAAAATGGGTAGAAAATGGTGGTAGCGAAAACCCTAATTTTTACCTTATTTCTAAGTCAAAAGAAGATAAAATGTACACTTTTGAGCAAAATGACTATGATACCAACGAAAAAAAATATACTCAAAAACTCCACGAAGGGTATTTTACGACTATTGGGAATGTAGAATTTCTAAATTTGAAAAACAAAGAAGATGGCAAATATTATTTTTTCAAAATGACACGCCCAGACGAAAAAACCTTTGTTTTGTTTGAAGTAACAGACAATATTACTGAAACTTTCAAATCTGGCGCAGAAATGAAAGCCTTTTTTAGTAAAAATAAAGAGTTGAGTTTTTTCTACAACAAATCTGAAAAAACTTATACAAAACAATAATTTGAGGTATGAAGTTATAAATACGAGGTACGAAATATTCTAGAACAAGTGAATATTTCGTACCTCGTATTGCAAATCTCGTATTTTAAAAACTATTGTTGCATCAAAAAATCTTTAATATAGCCATTCAAATCTCCATTAAGTACGTTTTGTACGTCTGTCCGTTCTGTTCCTGTGCGCAAATCTTTGATAAGTTTGTAAGGATGCAAAACATAATTTCTGATTTGTGAGCCAAAATCAATACGTTTTTTTGTACCTTCAATTTTAGCTTTTTCCTCATTTTTTTTGTCCACTTCCACCTGATAAAGCCTAGATTTAAGTAATTGAAGTGCTTTATCTTTGTTTTGAATTTGTGAACGCTGTTCTTGACACTCAATAATAATCCCAGAAGGTTTATGTTTGAGGCGTACCGCAGTTTCTACTTTATTGACATTTTGCCCTCCTGCGCCACCTGCACGAAACGTATCCCATTCAATATCAGAAAGGTTTATTTCAATATTGATACGTTCATCAACAACAGGATAAGCAAAAACAGAGGCAAAAGAAGTCTGGCGTTTGTCGTTTGAATTAAATGGAGAAATGCGCACAAGTCTATGCACGCCTATTTCTGCTTTGAGGTAACCATACGCAAAATTGCCTTCAAACTCCAGTACAACAGACCTGCAGCCTGCCACGTCACCCGCTTGATAAGAGATTTCAGCAACTTTATGCCCTTGTTTTTCACCCCAAAGAATATACATACGTCTTAGCATTTCTGCCCAATCTTGGCTGTCTGTGCCACCTGCACCAGCATTTATTTCAATGACTGCACTAAGGCTATCTTCCTCACCACTAAGCATTTTCTTAAATTCTAGCTCGTCAAGTAATACCAATATTTTTTGGTATTCTTGTTCTATTTCTTCTGCAGTCACTTCTCCAGCTTGCAAAAACTCATTCAAAACGTCCAAATCAGCAAGTGAAGTAGCTAATTGGTCGTAATCATCTGTCCAAAATTTGAGTGCTTTTATTTCTTTTAGGATAATTTCAGCAGCTTTTGGTGTGTCCCAAAAAGTAGGTGTAAGGGTTTGTTCTTGAAGATTTTTAATTTCTTCTATCTTGTGAGCGTAGTCAAAGATACCTCCTCAAAGCGTCTGAACGCATTTTTGCATCTTTTAGTTGTTCCGTTGTCATTTTTATTGATGTTAAATTTGATAAAATTAAATACTTGGTGTCGTTTGTGAAGACACAAACAACGGCTATACAGAGAAGTATTAAAAAGGTTTAAAACTTCCTATTTGTGTTATAAAACTATCTACACCAGTAGGATAAAGAAGTAGTGCAGAGAAAAATCCAAAAACAGAGCCATAAAAATGGGCATCGTGTCCAATATTATCTTTGGCATTTTTGACCATATAAGAACAATAAACAAGGTACAAAATTCCAAAAATAAAACCTGGAATAGGGATAAAATACAGGCTTATTTTGCTTAAAGGTGCAAAATAAATACTTGCAAAAATCATAGCAGAAACCGCTCCAGATGCACCCAAAGCACTATAATACATATCTTTTTTATATTTGAAATAGCTTGGCAAATCTGATGCGACAATAGCCAAAACATAAATGATAATAAGCAAATATCTACCCAATTCACCATAATGCAACACCAAATTAAACTCTACATTTAACCCAAAAGAAAACAAGGCAAACATATTGAAAAACAAGTGCATACCGTCAGCGTGAATAAAGCCCGAAGTCAAAAAACGCCAATAATCACCATTACGAGCAATACTTACAGGGTGAAAAATCCATTTTTGCATAAAATTAGCGTTGTTCCACGCTAGTACACTCATAAGAATATTGATAGCAATCAAAATATAAGTAAAAGCAAATGTTGGCATATTTTGTAGGTATTTTTTTGTGAATTTGTATTGAATTCTTTATTTCCAACAAATTTAGGGAAATATTAGGAAAATTCAAAGAAAGGAAACTAAAAAAAGAAGACTTCACTTAAAGTGAAGTCTTCTTTGAGATAAAATTATGCTTGAACCGCTTTAACTTTCTCCACTACTGCTTTAAAAGCGTCTGGGTGGTTCATTGCTAAATCTGCAAGCACTTTGCGGTTTAGTTCCATTCCTGATTTGTGGAATAATCCCATAAATCTTGAGTAAGAAAGGTCAAATTGTCTTGCACCAGCATTGATACGGGCAATCCACAAAGCTCTAAAATCTCTTTTCTTTTGTTTTCTATCACGGTAAGCATAGCCCCACGCTTTTTCAACTGCGTTTTTGGCTATAGTCCACACGTTTTTTCTTCTACCAAAGAAACCTTTGGCAAATTTCATCATTTTTTTTCTGCGTGCTCTAGAAGCAACGGCATTGACGGAACGAGGCATATTTTAATTTGTTTTTTGATTTTTGGTGAAGTTTATTAAACTTGCTTTAACCTTAAATCTGGTGGAACAATAACTGGATTTTGAAAACTGAATATCTAAAAATGAAGTAGTTATCAATAATTTATTATGAAAATTTACAAAAACTCACAACTCACAACTGAAAACTCACAACTCACTAGATATTTAGCATCAATTTTACACGTACTGTATCACCTGCGCTCACAAGCCCAGAATGTGTCAGATTACGTTTTCTTTTTGTTGATTTTTTAGTCAAGATATGGCTTTTGAAAGCGTGTTTACGCTTAATTTTGCCAGTTCCTGTCAATTTGAAGCGTTTTTTTGCTCCAGATTTGGTTTTCATTTTAGGCATAACTGCTGAAATTTAGATAATTTAATATTCGTTATAGAATACCACAAAACGCAGTAGAAATAACGGACTGCAAAGGTAGTATTATTTATTGAAATTCAAAAAATATTTTAAATAATTATGAATTTTTAACTGTGAATTGTGGATTATGAATGGAAATATTTTTATTTGAAGTAAGCTAAAAAGTAAGAATTTCAGAAAAATAAATTTGTATTAGTTCCAGAGGAACGGCATATTTATAGCAATATCATTTATAAATATTTCGCTCCAGTGGAGCGAAATATATATAAAATTAGCCATTGCTAGTACAACTCCGCTGGAGCTGAATACATTTTTTTGACCTGTTTTTCTATAAATATATTAGTCCGCTGGACTTCAATACCTTTTCCGAAATTAAAACTGTTTGCAGTATACTTATCTCACACTTCATATCTCACACCTCAAAAATTATTGTGCAGACCAACCACCATCAATAGGCAGCGACACGCCAGTAATCATAGATGTTACTTCTGATGCCAAAAAGACTGCCAATGCGCCCAAATCTTCCACTTTTACAAACTCTTTGATAGCTTGCTTATAAAGCATTACTTTCTCAATAACTTCTTTTTCAGTCATATTGTGCGTTTTCATTTGGTCTGGGATTTGCTTTTGCACAAGTGGCGTAAGCACATAACCTGGACAAATAGCATTACAAGTAATACCAAAAGGCGCACCTTCCAATGCCAAAACCTTTGTAAAACCCGTAATTCCGTGTTTTGATGTAACGTAAGCAGACTTAAATTCTGATGCTTGTAAGGCGTGAGCAGAGGTAATATTGATAATTCTACCAAAATTGCGTGCTTTCATACCTTTCCAAACGGCTTTACTTGTGTGAAAAGCAGAGTTCATATTGATGTCAATAATAGCATCCCATTTGTCTTCTGGAAACTCATCAATAGGCGCAACGTACTGAATACCAGCATTGTTTACAAGTACATCAATGCGTCCAAGCGTTGTTTCTGCCTCCAAAACCATTGCTCTTATTTCCTCTGGTTTCATCATATTAGCAGGAGAAAAAAGCGTTTTTACGCCATATTTTGTGCCAATATCTGTAGCAATTTTTTGTGCTATTTCTTTTTCTGCATCATCTCTTACAAGACCATTGAACATAATATCATAACCTGCTTTTGCCATAGCTTCTGCAATACCTAGTCCAATACCACTTGTGCTGCCTGTAATCAAGGCTACTTTTCCGTTTCCCATAAAGTTTGTTGTTTAAAATTTGGTTTAAAATTATTGAAATTAAGTTTAAAAATCACTGATACTAATGTTTTTTGTGGTCTTCAAGAAAAACTGTTCAAAAAGTGTATTTCCGCCATGGGACTTGCCCATTGTTTATTTTGACATAATTTCAATTTGCTGATTATCAATAATTTCTACACCACAAAAAACATTAGTATCAGAAATTTTTTGATTTTCTGAAATTCTTTGTTGGTGTAAAAGTTCCGTTGCAAATTATTTAGTAAAAACTTGCAGTAACCAAAGTAATTGCTAATGAGCCATTTGAAGACCACGACATACCATTATATTTTTGCCTTTTTGCGACTAAAATATCATTTTGTTTTTCG
>JANYGM010000140.1 GCA_025362415.1 bacterium | reverse complement strand
ATTATAAAGAACAGTCTTTTTAGCCAAAAGGGTGTAGGACAAGTTTGGAAACGTATTAAAATGTAGGGGCTGGGCTTGCCCCTGCCCGACTTGCGAAAGCCATTTGCGAAAGCAACATAATAAACAAACAGCTAAATAATGTTCTACGTGTTGCTCTCGCATTTGGGCAGGGGCAAGCCCAGCCCCTACAAATACAACTTGTCCTACACCCTATATCACACTTCATATATCATATATCAAAACTATTTATTTACAATAATTTTTTTGATTGTACGTACTCCATTCAGTTCAATTTCAAGGAGATACATACCCGTTGCAAGGTTTTGCGCATCAAGTTCTGTAATTGCTTCTCCTGTTGTTTTGCTAGAAAGCAGTATTTGTCCGTTCAGGTTTTTTAGTGTGATAGTAGCCATTTTGCCTACCATTTCCTCAAAACGAATGCTAAATTTACCATTATTTGGGTTTGGATAAGCTATTACGCTCTCTGTTTTTGTGCTTGCGCCTGCATTTGCATTGTTGTCAATAGCAGTAAGATACGCATCACAAAGCCCCGTAGTTTCAAACCAACGAGAACCAAATTCAGCTAAATACTCACGAGCTATTGCGCCGTCGTGAATAACAAGTGTGTTTTCGTCATTGTCCGTGTCTGCTTTTCCTGTCCAGTTGTGAGATCCCGTAATCACTATTGGGTCAGAATCATTGCGTTTTGCATCAACAACGGCATATTTATGGTGAAATATTTTATTAGCATTTGTATATGTTTGCACATTTACGCCTCTTGCACGCAAGGAAGGCACAAGCCCACCAAATTGATTAGTAACATTTTCATCATCAACAATTCCTTTCACATCAATAGCAGAGCCAGTTCTGATACCTGTATTTTGCAAAGAATCAATGGCATTTGCTAGATTAGCATCTGTCAAAATGAGCAAAGAAAAACGTAAATCATTGTTAGTTGTATAAAGATTTTTACGAATATTATTGCTCACCGCATCAGTAGGAGAGAAATGCAAATCAACTGCTTTCTGATTGATAACAAAGCTGGTAGGCGTATTTTTTGTTTTATTTGGTCCGAATTTAGAGGCAGATTGTGGCAAATTGCTTGCATCTGGTCCAGTTCCCCACATTTCGTTAAACTCTTGTGTGTAGGCACGGGCAAGCGACTGGTCTTGTATAAATAAAAAATTATTTGGGTCAGTTGCGCCATTAGGTATTGCTACTGGTACGGTTGGTGGTAATAGTGCCAAATTCTTATTCAAACTGTTATCTGTATGATTTCCAGAGCCTGTAACGACCCACGAGTTAAGTTTCGTTCCTGCATCAATCACAATAAATTTATTGTGCATAATGGCATCGTTTACACGTGTTGCAGTAGCTCTATCAGCCATTTTCTTGATATTAACAGTTGTAGGAAGTGCGCTAAGTGCAGTATTTGCATTAGAGGAATCATAGATGTAACGAACTTGCACGCCTCTTGCGCCTGCAGCATTAAGTGCAGCAATAATTTTAGGAGAACCTGCGGTGTTGCTATTATAAACGGCTATTTCTATGCTAAATAACGCCTTATCAATGTAAGAAGCTATTACTTCATCAGTATTGGGTAAGTTATTGAATCCTGTAGAAAGATTTTGTGGCGCAACAAGAGATGTGCCACCACACGTAGCGGGGTTGCCTACTGGTACGGCTGTGGTTGGTAATGTTGCTGATGCAGTAGTAGAATTAAAGAAAACTTTTATTTCTCCTGTTGATTCTGAAGCAGTTACAAAAACATCTCTTACAATAATAGTTTTGCCTGTTGCAGTTTGAGACTTAATTTCAACTGTATATAATGTAGCAGGCAAAAGGCTTGAGAATACTATGCTACCATTTCTTGTAGAATTATCTTGTATAATTGTGCTTGTGTAAACTGTATTTGCAATATCTACGGGTGCAAGTCCAATTTTGATAGTATTTTTTGCATCAATGTTTGTGTTCCAAGCAATATCCAAAGAAGTGCTTGTAACGGCGGTTTGTCTGAAGTTAGACAAGGCAAAACCCACCTCAAAATCAGAAAAACCATTTGGAGTTATCTGATAACCTTCGCCAACAGTTCCAGATACTTTAGATTGTCCAAAAATACCGTTAATAGAAAAAAGACCACTTGGGATAGTTTGCCCATTCATACTATTTCCAGGATTGATGCGAAGCCCTGGTAGTGTGGCTTGTAATCTAGAGTTAGTCGGGAGTAGAAAAGTAGTAAAAGTAAGTGGCACAACACCATCATTCATAAAATAGGTAGCACCAACAGTTCCACTACTAAAAACACTACTTGAATTGATAGCAAGACTGACATCTTCCATTCTAACCAGCATACCCTCATATTTTTCTGCTGCAGGTGTAATGGCAAACGCAGGCGTGATAAGTATTGGAGTAGGAATAGGATTTCCTCTTGATATAATGGTGATATTCATTGGATTAGCGGTGGTACTAATGATTTGCAAAGACTCTCCAAAAACTCCCATTTCACCAGAAACCTCCACAGAATCACCTACTGTAAGTGATTGTAGTGTTGTTGCTGCACCTGTTGTGCTAAAAATAGTCATACCACAATTATCACATTTCCCGTCTTGCATAGAACGCTGACGGTTGCGGTTATCTGCGGTAGGCGTAACCGTAATCATACCACGTACTTTTACAAGCGTGCCTAGTGCTGCTAGGCGTGCTTGCGGTATGGTAATTAAATTTTGCGCACTCAAATACGTGTTAGTTACTGAAAGTAAGCTAAAACATACTAAAAACATTTTTAGATAATTTTTTTTCATTGTTGTTTTGAAATGAATGATAATTAGCCCCTAAATCCCTAGCATAGCGCAAGGGAACTTTAATACATTTGTCTTTATT
>JANYGM010000126.1 GCA_025362415.1 bacterium | reverse complement strand
CTTACTCTTTGTTATTAGTGGTCAGACCTCCGTTCCACTACGGTACAGACCACTAATAACAAAGAGTGTATGGTAACAAAATGCTACTACTTTTTGTGGTGTCAATGATAGACTTCTAGGAGTTTATAGTACACTTTACACTATTTCCTTGTATTGCATCTGATAAAGATGATTATAAAAGCCATTAAGTGCTAGTAGTTGCTCGTGTGAGCCACTTTCTTTTATTTCTCCTTTATCCAAAACTAAAATTGTATCAGCATTTTGAATGGTAGAAAGGCGGTGCGCAATCACGATAGAAGTACGTCCTTTCATCATTTTTGAAATAGCATTTTGTATCATTTCCTCTGTTTCACTATCCACAGACGAGGTTGCTTCGTCCAAAACCATTATTTTGGGGTCATAAACCATTGTACGCACAAAAGAAATCAGTTGCCTCTGCCCTACTGAAAGTGTTGCACCACGCTCCATAACGTCATAATCTAAGCCGTTGGGCATTTTTTCATTAGCAAGTCTTTCAATAAATTTGTCTGCACCTACAAGTTTAGCAGCATTCCAGATTTGAGCATCTGTGATACTATCATTTCCTAATGTAATATTTTCCCTGATTGAGCCAGAAAAAAGAAATACATCTTGCAAAACAACCCCAATTTTAGTTCTCAAAAAATCCAAATCATATTCTTTTACGTTCACACTATCAACCAAAATTTCTCCTTTATTTATCTCATAAAAACGGTTCAAAAGGTTTATTATTGATGATTTTCCTGCACCTGTCGCACCCACAAGCGCAACAGTTTGACCTGTTTTTAGCTCAAAAGAGATATTTTTCAAAACGTAATTTTCTTCATTATAAGCAAAAGAAACATCTCTAAAGGACACTTCACCCAATGTACTTTCTGGCTTAAAAGTACCATTTTTTTGCAAATCCTCTTTATTATCCAAAAGTGCTAAAATACGTTCTGTGCTTACTATACCCATTTGCAAAGTATTAAAACGGTCTGCAATCATTCTTATGGGTCTAAAAAATGCACTCAAGTACATAATAAATGCCACCAAAACGCCCAAAGTAACTTCTTCACCCAAAACTTGCTTTGCACCATACCACACAATAAGCCCAGTTCCTGCCGCAGAAATTACATCTGTTACAGGAAAATAAACAGAATAATACAGCACAGACTTCAAATTTGAGCGTTTATGTTCTCTATTTATTTCCTTAAATTTATCAAATTCTAAGCGTTCGCTCCCAAAAATTTGCACAATATTCATTCCTGTAATGTGTTCTTGCACAAATGTATTAAGATTAGCCACTGCATTACGCACTTCATTAAAAGAATTTTTGATTTTCTCTTTGAAAATGAAAGTAGTTAGTAAAAGAAATGGAAGTGTACAAAGACTCATTAAAGTGAGTTTCCAACTCGTATAAAACATAATGAAAAGTATGGCAGCAATTTGCAAAATATCCGCCAAAATAGCCGCTAGTCCCTCAGAAAAAACACTACTAAGTGTTTCTATATCAGATACATTACGAGTTACGAGCCTACCAATAGGCGTGTGGTCGTAAAACTTCAAACGTAGGTTAAGAATATGCTGATAAAGTTGTATTCTAATGTCTTTGATGATGGTTTGCCCCAACCAACCAGACCAATAACTATGCGAATATTGTACAAGTGTTTGCACTGCAAGCAGTGCAAACATCAGCACACACATATAAATAAGCATATTTTGCTGTCCAATCTCCATATAATTATCTACAGTAATTTGTATCATATATGGGCGGATAATACCCAAAGGCGCAAGCGTAATAGTGAGAAGTAAGACTATAGTAAAAGTTATTTTGTAAGGCAAAATAAACTTAAAAAGCCTTTTTAGGACTTGTGTATCAAATATTTGACCACTTTTATTTTCTTTTTTCAAGAGAGTTTTTGTTTTTTATGACTGAATATACCACCACAAATAGAACACAAAAATACGCAAAAAAACAAAATAATAACCGAAATAAAAAAAAATCTAATACTGACGTTCTGTGTTCTTCAAAAAATCCATTCAAAAAATGCCTAAAAAGTGTATTTATGCAATATGCCCATTGTCTATTTTGATATAATTTCAATTTGCTGATTATCAACACTTTAAATTCCCCCAATTTCTGCACCACAAAAAACATTAGTATCAACAGAATCCGTATTTGATTTTTCCTTAAAAATTCGTACCTTTGCGTTTCAATTTTACATAAAATATTACTGTTCTATCTCAAAAATAGATTTATGCAAAAAAAAAATATAGAAAAATCTTGGAAGAAATTTTTAGAAAACACCTTATTTCTAATCACTTTCTTAACAATCAGCTTGCTAAATATACCTTTTGCACAAGCACAAGAAGATAAATTTAAGAAAGATACTACCACTATCAAAGGAAATCCTAAGAAGGATAACAAAGATAAAAACGCTAAAAACAATCCAAAAGACGACAAGAAAAACCCTTCTGAAGCCTTTGACCCAAAAAAAGAATTGTCTATTGTAAGTGAAGACACTACTACTGCTAATGAAGATTTTACTTCTGTTATTCAAGTGTCAGAGTTTTTGAAAATTGATTGCGTTTTTGTAAAAGCAGCAGAATATTACTCTGTTTGGAACTCCAAATTTATCAATCCCTACAATATTAAATCTGCAAAACTGCGTGATACCATTCCTATACAGGTTTTTAACCCTAAAAAAAATCAGCTTTGGGCATCTCCACTAGACGAAATTTTGGTTACATCTCCCTTTGCGTGGCGTTGGGGACGTATGCACGCAGGTATAGATTTTAATTTAAAAACAGGTTGGCCTGTTTATAGCCTTTTTGATGGAATTGTGCGTATTTCTACGGCTGGAAGTGGCTACGGTTATCACGTAATGGTAAGGCATTATAATGGCTTAGAATCACTTTATGGGCATTTTTCAGCCCTTAAATGCAAAGTTGGTGATGTCGTAAAAGCTGGTCAGCTGATTGGTTTGGGTGGCTCTACTGGTTATAGTACAGGTCCACATTTGCATTTGGAGGTACATTATGCAGGAAATGCTTTTAATCCTGCGGAGTTTTTGGATTTTAAAGACCCAAAAAATCTTGTCAAAACAGAAATGTTTTATATTACCTCACGTCTTTTTAGGCATTATGGCGCAAATTTTGTCAAAAAATACGAACATATAGTAAGACCAGACGACACTCTAGAAAAAATTGCTAAACGCTATGGTGTTACAGTATCTTTTCTTATCAATATCAACCGACTAAAAGAAGTAAAAGATAGCAAGGAAAATATAGACCCAAAAGAAGGCGTAGAACTCAAAATTGGTAGTAAACTGAAAATTAAGTAAAAACCATCAATTACGTGAACTCCCATTTTTTAATTTTATTTTGCAACTTTCTAAGTAGTCAGAATGTTGTCATTATAGAAAATTTAGGAACTAAATCTAATGTTAAACATAAGCAATAATTAGCAATAAAATGAACCTCCAATTATCTTCGTTATCTCAAAAAAAAATATTCCTATTCATACTTTCTGTATGTGTATTCACGCTTATAAACCTTGACGCAAATGCCCAATGCGCAATGTGTAAAGCAAGCATAGAAAGTAGTGACAAAATGAAAGCCTATACAGAAGGTATCAACAAAGGTATATATGGCGGCAGTTCCCTACATAATGATAGGTTCTATTGCCTATATTTGGTATAGAAGTTATAGAAAATTCAAAGACAACCAAAAAATAAAACAAGATGCAAAACGTACCAAAAGTATCAAAATTTCAGGCTATACTACATAGTAAATGCCCAAAATGTCGTGAAGGGAATATTTTTGTAAGTCCTTTGCTAAGCACAAATTTCGCACAAACGCATACAAATTGTCCAAATTGCGGTGTCCAATTTGAGCGTGAGCCAAGTTTTTGGTCTGGTGCTATGTATATTGGTTATGCTTTCTCTGTGGCATTGTGTGGCTTTTGCTTTGTTTTTCTGAATGTTTTTTTTGATGATGCACCTTTGAGTTATTATATAGGAATGATTATGCCGTTGGTTTTGCTGATGATTCCTGTTAATTTTCGTTATTCAAGAACAATTTTCTTGTATCTGATGGGAGATATTAAGTACCAAGATACGGAAGACAGCGTAAAATTGCGTAGAAAAGCACAATTATAATGAGTTGTGAATTTTGAGTTGTGAGTTAATACAAAGGTTATTTGATAATTGTAGGACTTACGCAAAACCTATTAAAAACCACCCCTAACCCCTCCTAAAAAGGAGGGGGACAAACTCCCCTCCTTCCTAAGGAGGGGCTGGGGGTGGTTTTAGAACTTTTTTGCGTAAGT
>JANYGM010000120.1 GCA_025362415.1 bacterium | reverse complement strand
GTGTAGTGAAATAGTGTGTAGTGAAATAGTGTGTAGTGAAATAGTGTGTAGTGAAATAGTGTGTAGTGAAATAGTGTGTAGTGAAATACATTGTACTTTGTATTTCACTACTCACTACTCACTACTCACTATTTCCCAAGTTCTTTTTTGAGTTTGGCAAGTTCACTTTCAATGTCGTTGTTCTTAAAAAAGTCATTCATTTCTTTCATTTCGTTTTTGGTATTATCTTCCGAAAGTTCCATAAAAGCGGTTGCTTCTGCCTCACTTTTAAGAATTTTATCCTCCATTTGGTCAATTTTGCCCATTTTGTCATCAGACGACATAAGGCTTTTGCTTGCTATTGTCATAGCTTTTGCAAGCTGACTACGTGCAATAAGTCCACCCTCTTTTTGGCGTGCTTCGTATAATTTTTCTTCTAATTTTTTTATATTTTCTTTTATTTTTGCATTATTTTTCTTAGAAATTTCGTGCATTTTCTCAAATTCTTGTGCTTGTATTTGTGCTTCGTGTTGTTTTTCTAAAGCACGCCTAGCAAGACTTTCATTGCCTTGTTTGAGAGCTAGAAGTGCGCTTTGGTGCATTTTTTGAGCCGTTTCTACAAAGCCCTGCCATTGCCTAAATAGTGTTTTTTCTCCTGCAATAGCTTTTACAGTAGCGTTTTTTGCCCTAAAAACGTCTTCTTGCATTTTTAGGACTGTATATTTTATCATTTTTTCAGGGTCTTCCGCCTTGTCTAACCAGTCGTGAAAAAATGCTTTAAAAATGTCTTTTATTCTTTCCCACATAAATTTTAATGATTTTTTTAATAGAATTTTTACGAAATTCTAGCTTAAAATTACAATAATTATGCTAAAAAAGCAATTTTTTTAAGGTTTTGCAGGAAATATAGCCTATTTTTGAAAGTTATTTTGATTAGAAATCAAACAGACTTTTACAATGGATTTATAATAAGTATCTTATTATCAGCATTTTGCATTCATTCATAATTCACAATTAAAAATTCACAATTACTTAAACCTTATTTTCATCAACTAAAAAATATGTTTCATAAAAAACTATTTTCTCATAGCTATTTTTTGGTTACTTTTGCTAGTGAAAAATTTATTTTTAATTATTTCTAAGTAGGTTTTTCTAATTAGGTTATGTTATGATAATATCAAAATGAGATATAACAGACTAATTATAAACATTTTGTATTCATTCATAATTCATAATTTACAATTCACAATTACTTAGAACCTATTCTTATGAAGAAAAGTATTTTATTTTCATTATTTTTGATGTTTGTATCTGTACAAATGCAGGCACAAACTGCCCAAGAAAAAGCAAAAACAGCAGCATATCAAAATTTGCTTAAAATGTACACTGGAAACCGCATAATGACACTTCAATGGCTCAATGAAAGTGCCACAAAAAAAGCCAAATCTGGAAAAGTGATTACAAAAGCAGAAGCTGGCTCACCCGTACTTAGTATGAAAGGAGAACAACGCAAAGATGACGACAATTTCTTAACCATTGATGGTACAATGCAACCTGTTTCTGCCACAGAATTTCTATTTACTGGTACAATCACTACCAAAGTAAGCTACCTCAATGAAGGCAAAGAATGTGTGAAAGAAGGGAATTTTACTTTCAAAAAATACCCAGGACGAGCATTTTACCGCCTACAAGAAAAAGATAATTGTAGTGGACAAGTTAATTACGTAGATATTTTTTGATTGTTCGTTTGATAATTTGTAAAAAAGTAGTAGATTGCAATTAGAGTAAACTTGCATCAAAAATGATATTTAATAATATGAAGATTGGTTTTTGGAATGTAGCTAATAAAGATTTGAGTGATTCTATTGCTTCATTAGTGTTTGAAAACCAATTAGATATTATATGTTTGGCGGAAATTAGTGAAACAACAGTTTTAGAATTCTTACAAAAAATAAACCGTTTGGGAAGTCCTAACAAATATATACAAGTTTCGTGTTGTAAAGACAAATTAACACTAATTTCCAGCTATCCAGCTTTGGTATTTGAAGATAAAAGTAGTTTGTATCCTTCAGTTCGTTACATAACGCACAGCATTAAAACACTAAACGCAAATTTCAATCTTATTTCTGTTCACTTTCACGCTAAACCAAATTGGTCTGAAAATAGCCTTTTTGTTGGGTGTACTGCTCTTTCAAGAGATATTCAGAAAATAGAAGAAGAAACAAATTGTACAAATACAATTTTGATTGGAGATTTTAATATGAATCCTTTTGAAAATGGTATGGTGTCTGCTAATGGGTTAAATGCTGTTAGTGACTTGAATTATGCCTTTAAAAATAGTGGTAGAACAGTTGATGGCGTTTTTTATAAATATTTTTATAATCCAATGTGGAATTTCTTTGGAGATTTTAAAGAACCATTTGGCACTTATTATTATAGGTCTGCGGGGCATATCTCCCACGAATGGCATATTTATGACCAAGTGATTTTCCGCCCAGTTATGAAGCCATATTTGGACAAAAAATATATCCAAATAGTAACGAAAATTGATAGAGATTCTTTAATAAATCCGCTTAACAGACCAGATAAAGTAAACTATTCAGACCATTTACCTATCATATTTACCTTAAATTTATAAAAATGGAAACGAAAAATATTTGGGAAAAGCTAAAATTTACAGATACATTAGAGGTTTCTGCTTATGATTTGCTTATTCAACAGTCCAAATTCCTTATTATAGCTACTTCTGGAGAACTTAAAATGGAAGTTGGTGCTATGGATTCTTATTTAGAAGATGGAAATAAAACAATTCCTGTGGCACTTTATGTGTTATATGTAGTTGCGCCTAATCTTGCTAATTTCAAAACAAAAATACTTACTGTATGTGAGGGAAGGCAAGTAGAAACTCGTTTTCCTGTGGATATTTATTGTCATATAGATAATGAAAAATTAGAAAACATATCAGAAAATAATTTTATTGATGTGATTTCTGAAATTTTATCACGTAAATTAGTGAAAAAATCAATAGAAGACCTATACAAAACAAGTAAAGAATACACAAAAAACCTCATTTAGCAAAATATTTTTTGATAAACTTTAAAACTTACATCAATTACAATTCACGAGAAATAGGCTACTACCTACGTGAATTGTAATTGTTTTTTTGTACCTTTGTTTGCTACAAAATAATTCACAACTTACTACTATCTATGCGTTTTTCTTATTTGATATTTCTGTTTTCTATTTTATTTTTCTGCTTTATTTTTTCTAATAAAATGCTTGCACAAGTGCCTCTAAAAGATACGCAAAGCATCATTTTTGGAAAAATAATAGACGAAAATAAACAACCTCTAGAACAAGTAATTATAAGTATCAACGAGAAAAACAAAACGGTTTCTGATAGTCAAGGAAATTTCAAAACGACTATTCCTTCTAATGAAAAAGTAACCATAGCGTTTAGTTTGGTAGGAATGAAAACGCAAAAAACAACCTTAAATCTAGCTCCAAACGCACAAAAAGAATTTTTTATTATTTTACTTACAGACGAGATAGAAACAGCTGAAATTACTGGAAAAGATACGCTTTCTCGTGAACAAGTGAGTACCACACGCCTGTCTGCCACAAAACTCTCCCAAATGCCTACTGCTTTTGGAGATTTTAATAAAATTTTGGCTACACTTTCTGGTGTGGTAAGCAACAACGAACTTTCTTCTACATATTCTGTGCGTGGTGGCAATTTTGATGAAAATCTCGTTTATGTCAATGATATTATGGTTTACCGCCCTTTTTTGGTGCGTGCAGGGCAACAAGAGGGTCTAAGTTTCATAAATCCCAATTTAGTCGGAGATATTTCATTTTCTTCTGGTGGTTGGCAATCCAAATATGGAGATAAACTCTCGTCTGTACTTGATATTCAATATAAAAAACCTCAAAAGCCCTCTTCTAAACATCTTTTAGGAAATGCTAGTGGTTCTGTTACTTTTGGAATACTTAATCAACAAGCTCATTTAGAAGGTATTAGCAAAAATTCAAAATTTACTTATTTGGTAGGAGCAAGGCGCAAAAGTTCTAAATATTTGCTCAATACTTTGCCTGTCAATGGGCAATATTTGCCTCAATTTTTTGATTTACAAGGCTTTTTTTCTTACCAATTCTCTAAAAAAACTTCACTTTCTTTACTTACATCTTACGCTAGAAACCGTTATTTAGTTCGTCCAGAGGCACAAGAAACATCTTTTGGCACAGTTTCTAGGGTTTTGCGCTTGTTTGTGGAGTTTGAAGGACAAGAACAACTTAATTATGATATTTCACAAAATGCGCTTAAACTCACACATCAATTTACCCCAAATCTTATAACAAACTGGATTTTATCTGTAATGAACACCTCAGAACGGGAATATTCTGATGTAGAAGCAGTTTATAGGCTTTGCGAGGTCAATACGGCTTTTGGCACACAAGGTTTTAATGAGTGTGTCAAAACAGTTGGAAGTGGTAAAAATTACCAATATCTACGTAACAAACTCACTGCTAGTGTTTTAGCTATTGAAAACCGTTCTGTTTGGAACGCTTCAAAAAGTCATAAAGTAGAGTTTGGTGTACGTTATACGTATGAAAATATACAAGATTTATTGAATGAATACCGCTTTACAGACTCTGCAGGCTATGTTGGTGGCTTAGAACGTGCAAAAGGAGATTATAATATTTATTCTTCACGTTTGGCGGTTTATGCACAAGACAGAATTTATTTAGACAACAAACAAACGCTTACAGTGGGCATTAGAGGCGGTTATTGGTCGTTGAATAATGAATTTTTGATAAGTCCATCAGCGCAATATAGCTTACAAGTTAATCAAAATCTTATCCTAAAAGCTGCAGCAGGCGTTTATCAGCAACCTCCATTTTATAGAGAAATGCGCAATTTTGAGGGAAATCTTAACCTAAATCTGCGTTCACAGCGTTCTACGCAATATATTGTGGGAGTTGATTATCTTTTTAAGCAATGGGGACGCACTTTTAGGGTAGTTTCTGAAGCATATTACAAAAATATGACAAATATTGTGCCTTATGATGTGGATAATGTACGTTTGCGCTACTATGCCAAAAATAATGCTGTTGCGTATGCCACAGGTATAGATGCTCGTGTGAGCGGAGAGTTTATCAAAGGTGCAGAGTCTTGGTTTTCAGTAAGTTATCTAAGAACTTTTGAAGATATAAATGATGATAATAAAGGTTATTTGCGCCGCCCCACAGACCAAAGAATGACATTTGGGGTTTATTTTGAAGACCATATTCCTAATAATCCTACTTTGAGAATGAATTTAAACCTTGTTTGGGGAACAGGTTTGCCGTTTAGCGTGCCAAATCAGCCTAATTTCAGGTCTGCTTTTTCTGGTCCTGCCTATAGGCGTGTGGATATTGGTTTTTCAAAATCTTTATCAGATTTGAGAATGTTTGGGCATCTTGCTTTTAAGTCTATTTGGATAGGTTTGGACGTTTTAAACCTGTTAGGAATAGAAAATGTAATTTCTTATACGTGGGTAAAAGATGTATCAGGGCAGACTTACGCCATTCCCAATGCACTTTCTGCAAGGTTTTTGAATTTGCGCTTGATAGGGAAATTTTAACATTTTTCTAGTTTTTCATAGTTTATTGTCCAAATACCTTGTTCGCCCAAATTAGAATTGTGGTAGAAACAATCATATAATAGTATTTTATAGACTAAGGGCTTACGCAAAACCTATTAAAAACCACCCCTAACCCCTCCTAAAAAGGAGGGGGATAAACTCCCCTCCTTCCTAAGGCTAGCGTTTCGCTTGGGCTGGGGGTGGTTTTAGAACTTTTTTGCGTAAGTCCTAAGACTAATAAATGTACATTTTCATAGAACAAAACCCAAATATTTTCGTAATTTTGTAAGATAATTAAGAATAGTTTAAACAATAAAAATTTAATACCAAAACTATGAAAAAAATACTGTATTTTTTTTTAGGAATGATTTTCCTACTAGTGGTGGCTGCTTTTGCGCTTCCAATTATCTTTAAAGATGACATTAAAGCCGCTATTGATAAGAAAATAGCTGAAAACCTAAATGCACAAGTAAATTTTAAAGCTGATGATTTTAGCGTGAACTTGTTCCAAGATTTTCCTAATTTGTCTATTTCGCAGGCTAATTTTAGTATTGTAGGGAAAGAGCCTTTTTTGGGTGATACGCTGATGTCTGCCAAATCTTTTAGAGCAAGTTTGGATATTATGAGTGTCATTACAGGGGACGAAATCCGTGTAAATGGCGTTTATTTGGACAAATTGCGTATGTTTGCTCGTGTCAATAAAGAGGCAAAAGCTAACTGGGATATTGTAAAACCACAACCTACAGACACCACCAAAAAGCCTGAAAAAGAGCCTTCTAAGCTGAAAATTGCCATAAAAGAATGGAAAGTAACAGATGCAATGGTCGTTTATGATGACAAAACGCTCCCTACTTTTGTCAAAATTGAAGGATTAAACCACAAAGGAAAAGGTAATTTGGATGCTGATTTGTTTGATTTGATTACAGAAACTACCGTAAATAAGTTTTCAGCTGATTATGCAGGCACTAATTATATGGATGAAAAAAAAATAGATGCTAATGTTACGCTAGGAATGGATATGAAAAATTCAAAATATACTTTCAAAGAAAATAAATTTAAAGTCAATGATTTTGAGCTAAATATGGACGGTTTTATAGCTATGCCTGATACAAATATTCAAATGGATATCAAGTACAAAACGCTTAAAAATGAGTTTAAAACATTGCTTTCCCTCGTTCCTGGCGCATATAGTAAGAGTTTTGAAAAAGTTAAAACTGCTGGAACAGTTCAGTTTGATGGTGATGTAAAAGGCGTTTATAATGCCAAACAAATGCCAGGTTTTCACCTTAATTTGAAAGTTGCTGATGCTAATTTTCAGTACCCAGATTTGCCAACTGCCGTTACAAATATTGCCCTAGACCTCAAAATAAACAATGATAATGGCGTTATTGATGAAACTCTGGTAGATTTGCAAAAATTCCATATGGATTTGGGCGCAAATCCTGTTGATGCTAGACTTCTTTTGAAAGGACTTACAAATATGGACATTGATGCAGATGTAAAAGCTAAAATGAACCTTGCAGACGTAATGAAGATGTTTCCTGTGGCAGGTTTAGATTTGCGTGGTTTGTTTAATATTGATGCAAAAGCAAAAGGAATTTATAATGCTGCCACAAAGGCAATGCCTTCTTTGAGTGCAGGTATGACACTTGTCAATGGTTATGTAAAATCTTCTTCTTTTCCTCAACCTCTTGAAAATCTGCAAGTTAAAGCATCTGCAAGTAGTGATGGCACACCAAAAAATTCTCAATTTAATTTGGAAGATTTCAAAATGGTGCTTGAAAATGAGCCATTTGAGGCACACGCTTTCGTGAGTGATTTTGATGATATTAACTTCAAAGTGAAGGCAAAAGGAGCTATTGATTTGACAAAAATTACTAAAATTTATCCACTAGAAAATATGAAACTTTCTGGACGTGTAAGTGCTGATTTGCAGACAGAAGGCAAAAAATCTTATATTGATGCTAAATTATATGATAAAATTCCTACAAGTGGCACGCTTGGGCTTCAAAATTTCGTTTATGAAACCAAAGAAATGCCCGCCGTAAAAATCACTAATGCAAAAATGAGTTTTACACCAAAAGAGATGATTTTGAGCCAATTTGACGGTTTTGCAGGCAAAAGTGATATGCACATGGAAGGTACAATGGAGAATTATATGGCTTATATCTTCAAAAATGAAACTATCAAAGGACAACTTAATTTCAAATCTGATAATTTTGATGTCAATGAATGGATGAAAGATGCACCAACTGATGGAAAGTCTGCACCAGAAAGCGCACCTCTTACTGTTGTGCCTATTCCTTTGAATGTTGATTTTTTATTGCATTCTTCTATAAAAACTGTAAAATATGATAAAATTTCTATGGATAATATGCACGGAGATGTGATTGTCAAAGATGGCACAGTACGAATAGACAAAGCAGTTTTCAATACTTTGGGTGGAGAAGTGAGTATGAGTGGAGTTTATGATGCAAAAGATATTAAAAATCCTGCGTTTGATTTTGATTTTGGCGTAAAAGATATGGTTATTAAAGAGGCTGCTAAAAACTTTATTACAGTAGCTAAATTTGCGCCTTTGGCAGAACAAATGATAGGAAAATTTACTACTAAATTTAAGCTAAAAGGCGGTTTGGGGCAAGATATGATGCCTTTGTTTAGTTCATTGACAGGCGGAGGTTTGATTAGTGTGGTAGAAAGTACGCTTTCTGATGTTACTATTCTAAATAAACTTGCTGATGTTACCAAACTTGTTGACCTTAAATCAATGAAAATCAGCGACTTAATTATGAAAGCAGAAGTAAAAGACGGGCGTGTTTCTTATGAGCCATTTGATGTAAAAGCAGGGCAATATATGATGAATATTTCTGGAAGTGGCGGACTTGATGGTACTTTGGGTTATCTTCTCAAAATGGACGTTCCTGCAGGTGCAGCTGGGGTAGCCGCTAATCAGGCACTTTCGCAACTTACTGGGCAAGCTAGTTCTGGGTCTGATAAAATTCCTTTAAACATCAATGTAGGCGGAAATTATAAAAGCCCTACTTTTAAAATTGGTAAAGGTGATATGAAAAATCAGGCGCAAGGGCTTGTAAAAGCTAAATCTGATGAAGTCAAAAAACAACTGACACAAGAGTTTGATAAGGCAAAAGATGAAGCGCAAGCAAAAGCAAAAGCAGAACTTGACAAAGTCAAAGCTGAAGCTGAAGCAAAAGCAAAAGCTGAACTTGATAAGCTAAAAAATGAAGCAGAAAACAAAATTAAAGCAGAAATTGATAGACTTGCTAATGAAAAGCTAAAACGTGCCGCAGATAGTTTAAGGAAAATAGCAGAAGACAAGGCAAAAGGACAACTCAAAGACCAAATAAAAAATAGAATTCCTGGCATTAAATTCCCATAGTAATTGTGAGTTTGAGTTGTGAAGGTTTGTGCCCCACAAGCTAACAATTATGATAGAAAATGTATTTTTATCCATCATAAACAATGCTATTTTACCATTTAAAGAAGACTTTGCTTAAAGCGAAGTCTTCTTTAAATGGTAATTAGTATAAATTTGCAACAGAACTTTTACAGCAACAATAATTTTACACTCTTTAACGACTTTGGTCTATTTTGTTACTTATTAGCTTAACAACATTGCCCAAAAGAGCTTTAATACAAATTTTAATAAAACAAATAAAATGAAAAATACATTTATCTTTTCTATTTTTACTTCTCTAATGTTGTTATCTTTTTTGGTTTTTTTGCCTAGCTGTAATACAAAAAGTCAAAAAAACTCTCTTGCCAAGAAATGGGCTTTTGATACAACTGCCTACAAACAACATTTTAGAGAGATTTATGACAAAAATACAAAACCTGACCAGTTTTATATCCCAGAAACAACTATTACCCAAAGTACGGATATGCTTATTTCTATGAAACTTTTTCTTAGTGAAGATGGCAATGCTGATTTTACACTGCAAGGCAACAATACCAAAGGAAAATGGGATTTTGTGGAAGATAAAAAGCTACTTGTTTTGCAGGAAAATGGTAAAACGGACAAAAAAAGTTTTGAAGTCAAAGAAATCTCTTCTGATAAAATGACACTTATTGTTGATGAAAATACACTACTTTTCTTCAAACAAACAAAATAACCACTAAAAAATACTATTTTTGTGCAACTTTCGTTAGGAGAAAATACTCTTAGTAGTAATAAACAACTATTATAATCATTTTCTCCATTTTTATGACTATTCTTACAAAAAAATTTACAAAAACTTATTACATTTTTTTCTTTTTCTTTCTTTTCTTAGGAAAAAGTTTTGCTCAAAATCTCCCTATTGACAACAATAATGACAATAATCCCCCAAAATTGTTTATCAACTGCCCGCCAAATACCAACTGTTATCAAGATTATATTCGTACAGAACTCTCTTTTTTTGATTTTGTTCGTGATAGATTTCTCTCTGATATTCAACTGCTTATAGCTGTTCAAAATAATGGCGGTGGTGGAAAAGGTTATACTATTTCTTTTATTGGTCAGAAAAAATTTGAAGGTATGGGCGACACGTTGAAGTTTGCAACAAAACAAGCTGATACAGATGATATGATACGCTCACAATTTGTAACGACCCTCAAACAAGGACTTGCACCATTTGTAATGAAAACAAAGCTTTCTAAGCAAATAATAATGGATTTTCCTAAGAGAACATCAGCTCTTGCGGTTATTCAAAACGACAAATGGGATTATTGGGTTTTCAATCTCAATGTAAACGGTTATTTTCAAGGGCAAAGTAGCCAAAAATACAGTGAATTTAATGGAAATATCAATATAAACCGTATCACCGCAGCATATAGGTTTAGAAGTAATCTTTATTACAGTCAAAATAGTAATAAATTTGTGATAGATGATGAGGAAATAACGGCACGAACACAAAGCTACGGAGTTGGTATGATTTTTGTGAAAAGTATGAACGAACATCTCTCGCTTGGTGGCGTTTATTCTGGCGCACATTCAGTTTTTAGAAACCTAAAATTCCAACAAATTATGGCACCTGCCATAGAATATAACCTTTTTCCTACTTCTCAAAACACTCGTAAGCAATTTAGGTGGATTTATAGAGTAGGCGTACAAGGCATTCAGTTTATTGAAACTACTGTTTATGACCGTGATTATGAAATGTTTGCTTTTCATCAAGTCAATGGTATTCTTTCTATTACACAACCTTGGGGAACGGTGTCTGCGAGTGTGAGAGCCTCACAGTTTTTATCTGATAAAAGCAAATACCGTCTTGGTGTTAATTTGGATATGAATTGGCGTATTATTGAAGGTCTTTCGTTGGGGCTTTATGCTAATTTGAGCTATATTAAAGACCAGATTTCACTCGCAAAATCTTCTGTTGACCCAAATCTTTTACTCTTGAATGGACGACAATTAGCAACTTCTTTCAACTACGAAACACAAATCAATATCAGTTATACTTTTGGCTCTATCAATAACTCTGTCGTAAACCCTCGTATGCAAGGCATAGACTAAATAGTTGTGAGTTGTGAGTTGTGAGTTGTGAGTTGTGAATGAATACAAATAGCTAATTTACTTTCTAAATGACAAAAGCCACTTTCTAGCTTAGAAAGTGGCTTTTGCTCTGAAAATCATTTATACTTACTCTATCACAATTTTCTTAGTAATGGTTTGTTCTTGCAAGTTAATTTTGACAATATAAATACCTTTTGGCAGGTGAGAAAAATCATATTCTCTTTGTGTGGTATTTGTTTGTGTAAATTCTCTTTTGCCTATGACAGAATAAATTTCCAAATTATAGTTTTCTACCCCCGTAAAGTTGATAGTGATATTACCTTTTGAAGGATTTGGGAAAATACTGAAACTTACAGGTAAATTTTCCAAAATAACATCAGCAGGATTTGTCATAGTAGGACTTAGCATATCAGATTTTGTTGATTTGGTAGGAATATTACTAACAACTCTATTACCCAAATCAGCGCAATTATCAACTCCGAAAGTATCCCAATCAGCAGCACTATAAGTAGCTTTTGGAGCAACTGCGGTAGTTTTTCTTCTAAGCGTTACATCAGCAGCAAAATTAGCTGTACCACCATTGAAAGTACCTACAACATCTAATAAAGTACCACTTTTGAAAAGTCCAACAGCATCATTACCATTAAATGCCATTTCAGTAGAAGAAGTAGAAAGATTGGCAGAAGTAGTGCTATAACAAGTACTTGCAATAGAGCTATTTACAATTACAAATTTTCCACCACTAGCAAGTGTACCAGAAAGCGTAAGCCCAGCACCCCAAGCGCCTGCACCATTTGTCTGTTTTTTGATAGAATAATTTGCTAATGAAATGCTAGCACCAGTTTCATTTTTGATTTCAATAGCTTTGTTGTTAGAACTACCTTCTACATATTCAGACAAATATAAATCAGTACGAGTGCTAGTAACTGCATTTGTTGTTACTGACAAACTTGTACTACTTGCTGATTTGTTATTAGCAGCATCTTTTGCTTTCACAGAAAAGCTATAAGCAGTGTTTGCAGTAAGTCCTGTAACAGTATAAGAAGTTGTTGTGGTTGTGGTAACAAGTGTTGTTCCGTTATATACTTCGTAACCCGTAACGCCTATGTTATCAGTAGAGGCATTCCACGAAAGAGAAATTGAGTTAGTTGTTTTACTTGGAGAAATAAGGCTTGAAGGCACAGATGGGGGAGTTGTATCTGATGAGCCGCTAGTACCACCCCAAATAGTATTTACATAGCTAGGGTTATCAATAAATGGGTTTCTGTTGCCTTGTCTTGCATAAATAGCATTATTACGAGCAATTTCACGGCTACTTACGGGGTCGTTTGCGTGCCATTGAAGCAACATATTTAAAAAAGCAGTTGTAAATACTTGGTTGCCTGTTCCATTAAACATACCATAAGAATATCCTCCAACCGTATTTTCGTAGCGTGTAGCAAAGTAGAAATACATACGAGCTACATCTCCTTTAAAAGCATCAATAGGCTCAAAAACTGTACCTACATACCCACTAACTGCACTTGTACCTAACTTGCCACCATTTCTAGAAGTATAACTTGCGGTAGCCACTTTGCCGTGAGGATAATTTGAACGAATACCATTTACTTTGCCATCAACAGGCGGGATAAAATGTGCATCAGCAACCATTGGAGCAGAAGAATTGAAAACTGATTGTGGTATGATATGTTCTCTATTGTAACAATCCCCCTCAACGCTATACGTACCGCATTGTTTGGTGCTATACGTGAATGTATAAGGGTCTGCACCTGTGGGATTTTCAGAGTAAATGTCTATGATAGTGTTATCATTTTCATATTGGTTATCTCTGTCTGAGGTGCCGTAGGTAGTCCAAAGACCATTATACCCATTGTCTGTGTGTCCTTTTACGATATTGTAAAGTTGTGTTTTGAGCGTGTAGCTTGTACCTGTTGCACTATTGTAATAACCTGTTGGAGCTTGCCCAAATGCCTCAAAAGTAGCAAGTGCAAAGACAACTGAAAGCGTTTTTCTAATCATTGTGATAAGTTTTAGAAAGAAACAAGAGAGAAGATAAATTTATTAAATTGATGCCGCAAAGGTAACAATTTAATAATACCATCAAAGTTTTACAATAATAACAAATTGTTAAGTTTTTGTGAACTCAATAATACTAGGATATTTTTTGTTATTTATTGATGTTACGCAGATATTTGTAGAGACGTTGCTTGCAACGTCTTAGCATAGAACATTGTATTTATTCCAATTTGATAATTATGCTTTTATTTGCTACTGTATTATTTGTTGTGCAGACGTTGCAAGCAATGTCTCTACAACAAATACATTTCACAAAATTATTTCTTGCGTAACATCAGTTATTTATTGAGTAAGAAAAATAAAATATTCAAAAGATTAGTTTTTTAGGTTTTATTTTTCTACTTTTGCAGTCCAATTTAATTATCAATCATAATAAATCACTCAAAAAAATGAGAACAGTAGAGATTATAGGGTATAACAGAGCAAATCTCGGTAAAACAGATGCTAAACAACTACGTTTGCAGGCACTTGTACCGTGTGTATTGTATGGCGGAAAAGAGCAAAAACACTTTTCTGTGCCAATGATTTTGTTTAAAGACTTGCTTTACACATCAGAGCCAGCTTTCGTAACTATCAACATTGAAGGAGATGAGTATAGAGCTATTGTACAAGATGCACAATACAATGCAGTCAATGAAATGATTTTGCACGTAGATTTTTTACTTCTTTCAGATAAAGCTATCCGTATGGATATTCCTGTGAAACTTGTAGGAAACTCTGTAGGAGCGCAAAAAGGTGGTAAAGTAACAATCCGTTTGCGTAAATTGGCTATTTTTGCAGCACCAGAAAAAATGCCAAGTGCTATTGAAGTGGATATTACACACCTTGATATTGGTAAAACTATCAAAATCAAAGAACTTACGGCAGGAGATTATAAAATTCTTACGCCAGCGTCTAATCCAATTGTTGCGGTAGAAACTACACGTGCATTGAAACAAGCAGAAAATGATGCTAAAAAATAATTTTTGATACAATTTATCTTAAATTCAAAAAAGACTTCACTCAAAGTGAAGTCTTTTTTTTATTATTTAGGCAATCACTTAATAATCAATACTTAGTAATAAGCTGTAAATAAGTTCTCATACTACTATACATTGCTTGTCCATTTCCCACGTTCCATGTGGGGTTATGATAGTTCAACCCCGTTGGGGTTGTTTCTACAAAGAAAACTGTATTAAAAACCCTGAAAGTGTTTAACAATCATAACCCCACGAGGAACGTGGGGAACAACGAGCAATAACTATGTATAGTATAGTAGTATGATAAGTTCTTAAATCTAAGGCATAATAAACTAACTTTGCTTCGTATTTAGACAATGGGCTTGCCCCATAGCCGTCAGGCTATGCACTCAAATATCTCTGCACCGTCAGCTAAAGCAGACGGCAAAGAAAGTAAAAAAACAGAAATATAGTCTTCAAGTGCTTTAAAGTCTATTTTGCCGTCTGCTTTAGCTGACGGTGCAAAAATCTGTGCGCTCAAAAACCGCAAATAATGTATTTCACTACACACTACGACACTACACACTAAAAAACTACCCTTCTATTCCTTCAAATTGCTTCAGAAATCTCAAATCATTTTCCGTGAATAGACGCAAATCTTTGATGCGGTATTTGAGCATTGTCAT
>JANYGM010000109.1 GCA_025362415.1 bacterium | reverse complement strand
AAAATCCTGCTCATTCAAACGGTGTTTAGATTTAAAGTCTTCTGTAGCTATCATAATTGATATACTGGCTAAAATTTCTCTCATTATATGGTTCATAAGTGCAAATATAGCACTTTTCTCTTAACTTGACAGCAGTGAGTGGGACACTACAACTAGGTTATAAATTGCGAATGAATACCTTTGATTTTCATCATTTGTATTCATTCACAATTCACAATTTAAAATTTACAATTATCTTTTTTTTCTAGGTTTTTTGATTGGTTGTGTGGTGCTTGTTTGGGTTTGTTTTGGCTCTTTTGGAGGAGCTACAATATTTGCTTTCTTTTCATAGGGTTTTTGTCCTGTGTAATTTCCTGGCGGATTGTAGTTGCAAAGCCAAATTTCTTGGTCGTCCACCACTACTTTTGCACAACCAACTTGTGTAGAATTTTCCCAAATAAGTTGTGTATAATGCCCACAAACATACCATTCACCTTTGCATTCTTGCGTGTCAAAGTCAAAAGATTTGCGTTCATCAGCCCAAGAATCAACGGCAGCATCTGTAGTATTTTGCATACCTTGCGACCAATAAATGTTTTCACCATATTTTTGTGTGAATTTCCCAGAACGTGGGCGGTGTTCCATTTTCATACCACGTCTTTTAAGTTCATTTGCCCATTCTTGCGCAAATGCTGCGAGTTCATTTGACCACGTAAGCGGTCCTATACCTAATTGCGCTCTCCAAAAATTGTGTCTTGCCGTAATGCCCACCATATTAGCAGGCTCAGCATCACCCAAAACAACATTTTTAGGGATTTCAGTAGGAACAGTAGGAATGATTTGAGTTGTTTTTTGCTCATTTGTGAGGTTGCTCACCTGCTTACGTATAGGCACAAGCGAGGCACATACCACAAACGCACAAGAAAGCGCAGGAATTAGTAAAAATCTTTTGGAAAGATTGCGGAGTTTTTGATGTAGTAACATTGTTTTGATTGATTAGAATGAAAAAAATAAGATTTAAAAGCGCATTTGTTGTCAGGTGGAAACACCTGACAACACAGTAAAATTCATTCTTTGTGTTGTCAGTTGGAAACATCTGACACTATAGAAAAGATTTGGTTTTGTCATAGAATTCAACGGTGGGAAACCTACTGATTGCGAGACAAGTAAAAATACCAAAGCATCAATATAGCAATAATTGAATTTATAATTAGAATATCATGAAATCTGCTGATTATCAATGAGATGTCGTTCATACTAGACTGATAACGCTCATGATTATCTCTGAAATTTTCATAATCCTTGCGCTCATAGAAATCCGTCATAGTATTGCGTTGTCTTTGATGACTGTCATATTCATAAAATGTATAAAACAAAGAAAACATCAGCAAAATAATAATAATAATTCTAATAAGTTTAGGTAATTTCATTTTAAAATATTTTTAATTTGGGTTGCTGTAAAACTCTTTTTTGTTACCGTACACTCTTTTATTTGTTGTCGGGTGGAAACACCCGACAACACAAGAACACGTTACAACACAGCCTATTAACTTTTAAACAGGGATTTGTTCAAATTTCACTTCACCTTTATATGCCTGACGAGGTTTTAGGTTAAGGATTTGAAACATTTCTTTGTCATCAATATAGGCAGGATTAGGCGTTGTGAGCAGTTTGTCGCCTGCAAAAATAGAGTTTGCACCAGCTAAAAAACACAATGCTTGTTCTTCTACGTTCATACGCACACGCCCAGCCGACAATCTTACCATAGCTTTTGGCATCAAAATACGTGCCGTAGCTATCATACGTATCATTTCCCACACAGAAACTCGTGGTTGGTCTTCTAGTGGCGTGCCTTCCACAGGTACAAGCGCATTGACAGGCACAGATTCTGGATGTTTTGGCAAGTTGGCAAGTGTCAAAAGCATTCCTATACGGTCATTATGGCTTTCTCCCATACCAATAATACCACCAGAACACACAGAAATATTAGCTTTATCCACGTTTTTGATAGTATCTAAGCGGTCGTCATAAGTACGAGTAGAAATAATATCTCCATAAAACTCTTCACTTGTGTCTAAATTATGGTTGTAGGCATAAAGACCAGCATTTTTGAGTTTTTGCGCCTGCTCTTCTGAAAGCATTCCAAGCGTACAACAAACCTCCATTCCCATTTGAGAAACGCCCTTTACCATATCCAACACTTTGTCAAAATCTTTGTTATCTCGCACCTCACGCCACGCTGCA
>JANYGM010000102.1 GCA_025362415.1 bacterium | reverse complement strand
ACTAATGAAAAGCCCTAAAAAATCTCTTGTAATTTTACTCTTACTTTGGAGTATTGTGGCACAAGCGCAAACAGTGCAAGCCCAAAACACTAAACCAATCAATTATTTTACGCTTTATGGCGGTCTTTCTTTTTCCAATACTGCTGGAGCATTCTCTTTAGAAAGTATTTTCTATAAAAATAGAGGAATAGGAATTACAAGAGAAATTGAACGTTTTATTACACCCAATTATCCGCAACCATACAATGGAGGATGGTTTGGTGATGCTAGACCTCGCACTACTGTTAATTTTTCTACTGTTTCAATAATACAGAAATTTTCTACTGCTCACCAAAGAATACGTTTTGGTACTGAAATAGGTATTTCACTTGTTGAACTAAAAACACCCTATTTTAAGTATGTAAGAGCAACTACTTGGCTTGGTGAAAGTGGCTACAGAATTGATAACTACACAACAGAAAAAGCAACTGGCATAAGACTTAGGGCTAGTGTAGATTGGTTACTTACTAGAAGTCTTGGCTTGGAACTTGGCATAAAGTCAAATATTAACTCATTACGTAGTGATTTGGGGGTAGATATAAAGTTTACAACGGGATTTCTTAGGAAACGAGTAACGAAGTAATAATAATTAAAATTTACACTACTAAACCCTTACCATTTGACTACACTTTACGAGTTTTTGGCTCAATTCCTCATTTGGGATAGGCTACTACTAATAGTTTAATTTTTATTCACTAACCCAATTTTCACTAATGAAAACAAACAAAAACCGCATTTTCTCGCTTGTGAGCTTGAGGATATGCTTATGTGTAATGTTGCTTGCCTTTGCTTCTTGCAAATCTTGCAAAAAAGAACTGACCACTGCTGACCTTATAGCCCAGCTACCGCCAGAAACCCAAACAGGTGCTAATACCTTTGGATGTCTTATTGATGGTGTGCCGTATGTGCCTAATGGAGCTACTAGTTGCTTAAGTGGTACTTGCCCTCCAATAATTGGAGGATACTTAAGTAATAATAGTGCCAATGGTCCAAGAAATAGTGTGGAGATACTGACAAACAGTATGAATGGGTTGAATTCTCTAATCTATCTCGCAGGAGTAAACACCTCAGGGGTATATCCTTTGAGATATAATAGTAATAACGGCTATGCTTTCGTTTATGTTCCTCAAAAGGATAATACTCCTATTTTGACTGTATTTACTTATGGCTCAACAAGTGGACAAGTCAATGTAACAAAAGCAGATACTGTCAATAAAATAGTGGCTGGTACATTTGAGTTTGAAGCCACGCACATACAAACAGGCAAAACAATCAAAATAACCAATGGTCGTTTTGACCTCAAAAACCAATAAAAATAATTTTATTTCAACAAAAAATAATTCAAAACAATGAAAAAAGTTCTAATTTCTATACTACTACTTTGGAGTATCGTGGCACAAACGCAAACAGCGCAAGCCCAAAATATTGCATCTAAGCAAGATGACACACAAAGTACCAAAACAAAAGTAGATGCCCTTATCAAAAAAGAGCAAGTAAAAACTGGTATTCTCTACAACAGAACTATGCCGTTTGTGGGTCTTCACGCTTTTGGTCAAAATGGTGGCAAAGAAGCCTCTAATTTTCAGCATTTCAAACAAGCATATTTTGAAGTGCAAACTGCCACCTACAGCACAGAAAAAATGCTAGATATGGACGGTTTGGAAGGTTGGGCACGTTTCAAAGCAGACAAAAATATCATTCCTATGGGCGTGATGCTCTATGATATGGATTATTGCGAGGCATTAGGCTTAGATAAAATTTCTAAGACTGATGTTGCTCCACCATCACCAGAAAACTTGATAATTAAACAGTTACAAAGTATTGTAATTGCACCACTTGTCAAAAATAGTGTGTCAGCAGGCAAAATACTTACTTTTGAACTTACCAAAGAATTATTTTTGACTAATTCACTTCTTACCATAGAAAAACTTTCTGTGGATTTTGGAGAAGGAAATACAACTCAAATCCTCCGTTTGGGCGACAAATGCCAAGCAAAATTTGCCACAGCAGGCTCAAAAACACTCCGTTTTGAATTGCTTTTGAGCAACGGCAAAAAACACACCACCTATGCCACACTAGAAGCCCTATAACTCTCTTCATTCTTTAATCCCAAAACACAATGAGATACTACAATATCTTTGCCTTAGTATTGCTTATACTACTAAGTGGATGCAAATCTTGCAAAAAAGAACTGACCACTGCTGACCTTATAGCCCAGCTACCGCCAGAAACCCAAACAGGTGCTAATACCTTTGGTTGCTTGATTGATGGCGTGTCGTTTGTACCAACTGGTACAGGTAGCTTTACCTATCCTGATTATCCTGTAATAGGTGGTTACAGAGGTGCCTTACCACCAGTTTACTATAACCGAACAAATGTTTATATTTCAGCTCGTCAACCCTATCTTAGCATAGATTTATACATCCGAAATGTAGATAAGATTGGTATTTATCAATTGAATTTTGATACCAATGCTTTTCCTAATGCTTTTTATCCACAGAATTATGGAAATTATACATATGCTACTGCTACAACAAGAGAGCAAGAGTGTATAACTAAATCTTCTACTTACACAGGAAAGGTAGAAATAACAAGGGCAGATACAGTAAATAGAATTGTATCAGGAAAGTTTTCTTTCAAGGCCATTAACACAGCTACTGGTAAAATAGTAGATATTACAGATGGGCGTTTTGATATAAAGCCTCAATAAAAAATCAATAAATCTCAAATTCTAAAAACAAAAAAATGAAAAAATATCTTTTTTCTTTGCTTATGTTTGTAAGCATTATTGCCAATGCGCAAACTGCTAGGGTTGGCGTAGCTCCTTGTTTT
>JANYGM010000060.1 GCA_025362415.1 bacterium | reverse complement strand
TGCATTTTGTATTTCGCTCCAGCGGAGCGAGATATTTATAAATATACCAGTCCGCTGGACTTCAATACATTTTCTGAAATCCAAGCCGTTCACAGTATATTTTTACTTAAAAATTTCTTTAAACGCTTCTATGGTGCTTTTTTCTTTGCCTTTTTGGTAGATAGCAAACACAACTTTATCAAAATAATTGATAAAAAGAGGGTCTTCTAACAATAACAAATGAAAATACTCTGCTACATTCTTGGCAGGATTTTGAAAAACCCCACAACCCCACGCACCAAGTACCAGCGTTTTGTAACCTTTTTCTACTGCAATAGAAAGTATTTTTTCTGCACGTACAAGCATTGTAGAAGGTATTTTTGGCGGCTCTGTATCTTCTTCTTGCCGCACCACAACACCATAATTAACGGCTGGGGAGGTCAGAAACGACACGAAATAAGGCACATCAAGCAAATCATTGTCGTCATCTCTAAAAACGGGTACATCAGGAGAATACAACATATTATCCGTATAAAGGCAAGATTTTGTATTTCTATGTATCTGATAAAGCTCAAAATTAGCCATTTGGCACGCATACAAGCCAGATGCACGAGCAAGACTTTCTTCCTGTGCTTGTGCGCCATTCAGAAAACCACCACCAGGATTTTTGGCAGATGCAAAATTCAATACAAAAATCTTCTCTCTTTTTTCTATCAAACTAAGCCTTGCACAGGCTTCTAAGGTGGTTTCTTGTGTAACTTCAAAGAAAGTTTTATGAGAAATCCCTTGTTTTTCTGCCTCTTTTCTACTTTTGATAATAGTTGTGTTTCGTTTCACAAAAACTGGCTCAAAAGCATCAGCTTTATACAAAATGGAATTATCTACAGCGTTTTTTTGTGCTACATCAATATCTATTCTTTCACCTTTTGAATTGATATAAAACCCGTTTTTGATGATTTGGATGGTTTCTTTTGCAGCTTGTACCCTCGTACTTCTTTTATTTCCCATATTTTGTGTTTTTATAGAATTATGCAACAATTTCCAAAAAATCCCCATTCATCATAGGAACAACATTATATTTGTCTATTTGAAAACAGAACTCAATATCTTTTTCAATACCTAGATTTTGTAATCTTTTTATATGTGAGCATTTAGCAATAACTGCCAACATATCTGTTTTTGCGTGATTATAAAGGATTTGTGCCATTAAAGAATCATCAGTGGCAACATCAAAATCAGCCTGCAAAGCCTCTACAAGCGCACCTGCAAACATTGTATCTTCCAAATTCACTTTTCCTTTCCAACCTGCACAAAGCACCAAAATATCTTTATTTTCCTTTTTGAGATAAGCAACAATAGCAGATATATTTAAAAATGCACCTATGATTATTTGTGCGGCATCTTTTGATTTTTTTATAGCTAAAGTGCCATTCGTAGTTGTGAGGGCAATAGTTTTACCTATTAAGTCTGGATTTTGGTAAGAAAATGGAGAATTATCCAAATCAAAACCTTCAATTTTTTTGCCATCTCTTTCTGCAGATGCCAAAAAACCTTTTCTTTGCCATTCTTTACACTCTTCCACTTCCATTACTGGGATAATTTGTGCCACGCCACAAGCAAGCGCAGTAACCATACACGAAGTAGCACGCAAAATATCTACTACTACTACTATTTTGTCTGTAATTTCGTATTTGGGCAATAATTCTGGTGAAAAACAAACATCAATTTTCTGCATATTTTTTTATATTTTTTAATGTATAATGTTTGTATTTTGTCTTTATTCCCCCTTTGGGGGTTAGGGGGCTACTTTTGGGGTTAGTGGGCTTTAAATCCTCTCAAAAATTCCTCTACTAATAATCTTTTTTTGCCTTCTAATTGTAATTCTTTTATTTTCAAGAAATTATCTTTTGTTTTAAAATAAATATTTTTATTATTTTCTGCAATAAAAAATTCTCCAATAGCAATATTTTCATTACTATTATTTATACTATTTTCTGAAATTTCTTCTAAATTATCTATCATTTCAGTAGCATAGATTTTGCAGTTTTTGCCTTTAAGTGTTGTCCAAGCAGCAGGATAAGGCGACAGACCACGTACAAAATCATAAATTTCTTTGGAGGTTTTATTCCAATCTATTTGGCAGGTTTCTCTAAAAATCTTGGGTGCGTGTGTGGGCGTGCCTGTCTGTATTTGTGGCTGAATGTCGTTTTTTTCTATTTTCTGAACAGTTTTTAGTGTAAGTTCTGCACCTATTTTCATCAGACGAGCGTACAAATCTCCCACATTATCAGTTTTGTAAATAGGTTCTTTTTGTTGCAAA
>JANYGM010000382.1 GCA_025362415.1 bacterium | reverse complement strand
AATTGGAAATAATAAACCAATACGAAAACTAAATAAACCCAAATTATAACAAAATATATGAAAAATATAATCTATTTTATCCTTTTGATAGGATTTACTTCCTGTGATACGCCTTCTGGTTATAATGATAAGGTTTATTTGAAACAAGAACGTCTTACAAACGCTTTAAAAAAATTCTTAGAGGCAGATAAATCAAATGCAGAAAAGGCTTATAAAGACTTAGAAGAACAAACGAAAAAATCTAATGAAAAAATTCAGGCTTTGGAGCTTTTCAAAGATGATAAAGCGTATTTAAGTACCGCAAAAGGACTTTTTACGTATGCTATGCAAGCTCTTACAGATGAGTGGCTGCCTATAAAAGAGGCTAAAATGAAAGGAGAAGACACCAAAGAAATGCAAGAAAACACAATGAAAAATTTTCAGCGTGCTGTTTTTATCTTGGAGAAGGAAAGAATGATTTTTGCTAAAAAATACGGACTAACTTCAGATTTCGTACATTAAGAAGTAATTTGATTTCCGTAATTGATAATTCGTAATTCGTAATTGAATTAGTTTTTTTTTCTGTTTTGGATAATCCAAAAGAACAAAGTAGCTGCCGCAAGCACGCCCAAAAGGATATTAACAACTCTCACGAGCAAATTATTTTCCTTTTGGTTGTATAAATGAGTGTCTTCATTGAGTATTTTTCTGTAAAACTCTCCATAAATAGCTGCCCCAGCCACAACATTAGCACCAATAGCAGGTCCTTCTACCTTAAAAACGGCTTTTGGGCGCAAAGTATCATACTTTTTTCTGTTAAGATTAAAAGTAATGTAGCTAAAATAGGGCGCAAAGCTGAAACTTCCTGCATTTTTAGGAATTATTTGATAATTAAATACTTTTGTACCAAAAATTTTGTCCCCAACTCTACGCACAGATTGCACAATAGCAGGTGGGTAGAACTCAAAAAGTGCATTTTCAATGAGTGTAGGGGCTTGTACGCCTACCACATTGCCCTCTCCTGTGATGGCAAGGCTATAAGTAAAACTTTCGCCTGTCCTAATCACCTTAGAAGATACTGCTTCATCTAAATAAAAATTCCCAACTAAACTACCTTGAGGCTCTGGAGAGGGTAATTTACGTGCTTTTATTTTCGTGGCTTGCGTTTCAAAGGTATTTTCTTTTGTTGTTTCTTTATTGAGGGTATTGATGCTTACAGAAGGAAAAAAAATAGTGCCTTCATTGAGCGGAAAGTAAGATGCTTGATAAATTTTGTACTGATTATAGGCTTTTCCATTGATTTTTATAAGATTAGGAGTGATTTGAATAATATTAAAATCCTCTTCCCAACAATTTGTAGGCTTTATTTGCTTCAAAATAGTGGCAAGTTCCTTCCCTAAGTCCTTAAAATTGAGCAAAAAGCTGCTTTTTTCAGCAATATAGACTGCTAAAATGATATTAAAACTCTCTCCAACAACAACATCTTTTTTATCAAGCGAAAGTCCAAAAAAAACCTCCTCTTTAATATTCTTAAAAGATACTTCTTCCTGTAAACCTTCTTTTTCATAGTCTTCTGGCAATCCTTCTGCTTTGCCATTAGCAACATCAACAATAATATTAAGTGCATCAAAATTAAAATTTTGGTCGTTTATGCGCATTACAAATGGTTTTATAGAATATTTTCCTATTTTTTTGGCGTAATAATTTTGAATAATTTTGAAAACAAGCACACGCCTGCCTGCCACTTCTTTTGTGGTAGTTTCGTTGATAGTGCCATATTTGACAAGTCCAAAAAGTTCAGGGAAAATATTTACTTCTTCTAGTGGTTTATCCTCCACAGAAATAATAATGCTAAAAGGTTCGTTTAGGGCTATCTCTTGGCTACTTATTTCTATATTGATATTGCTTTGGGCGTTGGTTTTTTGGAGAAGAAAAAAAGAAAAAATAAGTAAAAAAAGTTTATTGAGAGGCATTTAAGGAAGTTTTGGTATAAAAAGAATAGTGGAAAATGTAAGTTTATTTATCTCTTAGTTATCCATTCTTTTTTATTGATTTCTTTATCAAGTGTTTGATTTTCAAAAGGGTCATATTCTAATTTATTGATGCCACTAATAATAACTCTGACCCAAGGATTATTCAACGGAATTTCTATAAATTCATTATAACCCTTATTCCCCACATATTTAGCTACTGCATCATTCATAATAGCAAATGGATTATGTGTATTTAATCCTCCTCTAAGAATAGTAATTCTTGTATTTTCATCTTCTGTGAGGTATTCCTCAAAAATTTCTATTTTAGCCATAATTATAGTTGATTATTGATGTAAATTGTTAGAAAACAAAGTTAATCAAATATCTTTTATATTCCAAATAAAAGATATTTTCAGAAATATTTAATAAAAAGTTGCCTTTTTGAGAAAAAACTGCTAATTTTAATCCAAAATTATAGCATAATTGTGTTTTGTTTGCATTTAACTCACAACTCACAACTCAAAATTCACAACTATTTAGTTATGCAAAGGATATTAGATTTCTTCCTAAAACTACGAATATCTACCAAAATCACAATGATAGTGCTTTTGGTGGTGTTTGTGTCTGTTACTGTCGTGAGTATGATAGCTTTCTTGCTTATTCGTACTTCTATTAAAGACCGTTATCTTGACCAAATTCAAGTAATTGCTGACCAAAAGTCGCAAAAAATCCAAACTTCTCTTTCTGAAATAGAATCAGCTATTTTGGTTGGGCAACGCCTCAATGCGGTACGTGAGCAGTTGGATACACCAGTAGAACGCATCAATGTAGGACAAAAAACACAAAAAGATACAACTGTAAAAGGGATTATTGATACCAATGAGGTAATTGACCCAGATAATTTATTTCCGCCTGACGACACACAATTATCAGATGCAAGAAAAAAAGCTATAGCTGATTCTATCAAACAAGAAGAACAACAAAGAATTTTATTTGGACCAGATTTGGATAATGCCTTTTCTGCTATCAATACCATTTATAAACTTAATAATATCTATCTTACGGATAAAGACGGCTATATAGCGTATATTAGTGATGTCAATAAGACTACACAACAAAAAGGAACACTTTTCAAAGAGCCAAGCACAGAAGGTAATATGCTTCCAGAAATAAGAAAAGAGTTGGGAGATAGTATAAAAGTAAGTTATAGTAAGGTTTTTTTGCAAAATGGAAATTATTTGTTGCTTGCAGCAGTGCCTATCAAAGCAACAGATGAGAAAAGTGTTATTGGTGTGCTTGTTTATGAGATAAATATTGCTAAAATTGATAGGCTTGCATCAGATAAAACTGGTTTGGGCGCAACAGGTGAGGTTATTTTAGCACAAATTCAAGACGAAAATAAAATAAAATACATCAATACAGGGCGTAATAAACGCAAAGATGGTTCTAAAATACTGCCTTTGCAGGAAGCTGGGCTTATTACGGACAAAAAAGTAATGTATCCGCTTGTCCAAGCAATCAAAAAAGCACAAGGAACAAGTGAAAATGAAGATTATAGAGGTGAAAATACACTTGCTGCCTACAAACACATTGCAGGAGTGGATTGGGCTATTGTTGTAAAGATTGATACAGAAGAGATTTATCAGCCAACGGCTATTTTATTGCGTCAGTTTACTATAACAGGCATTATTACCATTCTTGCGACATTTATTATAGGGCTTATTTTCTCTCAATTTCTTATCAGACCGTTGGGCGTTTTGCGCAAAACAGTTAGTTCTTTGGGACGTGGTGAACTTCCTTCACGTATTGAAAGTGCCTCTGGTGACGAAATAGGAGAGATGACAGAGCAAATCAACGGACTTGTGGAAAACTTGCGTAATACTTCTGATTTTGCCAAACGGATTGGTAATAAAGACTTTGCGACAGACTTTAAGCCTGCAAGTGATAGTGACGTATTGGGTAGTTCTTTGCTTTCTATGCGAGATAGTATTATGAATTCTACACAAAAAGATGACGCTGATAGCTGGATTGTGAAAGGTGTCGCAGAAGTAGGTGATATTTTGCGTGAGTCTAATGATTTGAAACGCTTAGCAGATGCTATTTTAGCGTATGTTGTGCCACTTACGGGTGCTATTCAGGGGGCTTTTTACGTGGCTGATAAAGATACCCAAACTTTAGAAATGATTGCTAGTTATGCTTATAACAAGAAAAAATACCTTAATGCCAAATTCAAGTTTGCAGAAGGACTTGTAGGACAAGCAGCTATGGAAAAAGATTTGATTATCCGTACAGAAATACCTGATAATTATATGACACTCACCTCTGGGCTTTTGGGTGACAAAAAACCTAAGAGTTTACTCATAACGCCACTTATTACCAATGATACTGAAGTGCTTGGCGTTTTGGAAATTGCAGGTTTTGAAGAATTTGGAGAAAGAGAAAGAGATTTTGTGATACGAATCAGTGACATCATTGCTCGTACTGTTTTTAACATTAATGTATCAGAAAAAGAAAAAGTGTTGCAAGAAGCAACAAATAAGCTGAATACTGACTTGAAGGCGCAAGAAGCAGTTCTTAAGCAAAATGCTCAAGCAATGGCACGCACACAAGAAGATTTGAAAAAATCAAATGCAGACCTTGAGATACAAATCCAAGAAGTTGAAAATGAACAAAGAAGAACACAAGCATTACTAGAAAATGCCTCTGAAGTAATTACTATTTATGAGGCTGACGAAACTATCCGCTATATTTCGCCATCTGTGGAGAAAATCTTAGGTTATACACAAGAGGAGATGATTGGTATCAAAGATGAGGAATACGTAGTTTCAGGTAAAAGAGGTTTTAGGAAGATGTTTGAAGACCTAGTGAAATATCCTGATGAAAAAATTACTATTGAATTTTCTTATAGGAAAAAATCAGGCGAAAGTATTTTCTTGGAAGCATCAGGACGAAATCTGCTCTCTGACCCTATTATTGGCGGTTTGGTCGTAAATTCTCGTGATATTACAGAAAGAAAAGTAGCAGAAAGAGAGCAAAAAGAACGTGGTAAAATGCAGGCACTTTCTGAAAACTCACTTGACCTTATCACACGCCTAGACAAGGAAGGAAAGGTGCTTTATATGAACCCTGTTATTGAAAATTATACGGGGAAAAAGAAAGAACTTTACATACAACAACAACTTACTAATGAGCTTATTTCTCCACAAGTAATTACCTCGTGGATGTCCCTTATCAACTCTACCATTGCTAGAAATCAAAAAGCAAAGTCAGAGGTAATGTTTCCTTCTATGACGAGTGCGCTCACAGAAGAGGAACGTGATAAAGGTAATTTTGTGGTTGGTGATAGGATTATGCAGGTAAATGCTATACCAGAAGCAGGGGAAGATGGTAGTGTGGAGTCGTTTTTGGTAGTTTCTCACGATATTACAGAGATGAGAAAAGCATCTGACGAACTAGAAGCCTCTAAGAAAAAAGTAACGGATTCTATCAACTACGCAAAACGTATTCAAGATGCCATTATGCCTGATACTGGGCTTTTGAGGAGCTTTTTTAGGGATTCTTTCATTATGTTTAAGCCAAAAGATGTGGTAAGTGGGGATTTTCCTTGGATGATTCAAAGAGATAATACTTTGTATATTGCTTGCGTGGATTGCACAGGACACGGTGTACCAGGTGCGTTGATGTCGCTTGTGGGGTATTTCTTGCTGAATAATATTTTGGATACGCAACTAAACCCTAATCCTGGCGTTATTTTGGATTATTTGGACGAATATGTAACCAAAACCCTACGTCAAGACACAGGAGAAGGTTCTGCAAAAGATGGTATGGACGTTGGGTTTTGCAAAATCAACCTTGATACAAACGAGTTGGAGTTTGCAGGCGCACACAGACCGCTTTATTTTGTGAATGGAGAAACAAACGAACTAGAAGAGTACAAAGGAGATAAATTCCCTATTGGTGGTGGGCAATACCGCAACCGTACCAAATTTACGAATACAGTTATCAAATTTAATAAAAATGATACAATGTATATGTTTTCTGATGGTTTGCCTGACCAGTTTGGGGGTGATGACAACCGTAAGTTTTCACCAAAAAGAATTAGGGATATTGTCAAAATGGACTCTTCTGTACCAATAGAAAAAATTGAGGAAAACCTTGATAGAGAACTCACACATTGGATGAAAGATGGCGCAATAAAGCAAACTGATGATATTTTGATGATTGCTATTAGGTTTTAAATTTGTGTAGGACACGCTCACAAATAGGTTATTCACATCTAATTTGGCATTTTTCCCTGTGCCGTCAGGTGGAACATCTGACGGCAAATGCGCTTTCAATTTTTTCATTGAGGAGAAAATAAAAAGTTTTAGGTTTTATTCCCTCCAAAAAATCAATATTCAAAAGCGCATTTTTTTGTTGTCAGGAGGAAACACCATAGCCGTCAGGTTAGGCACTCAAATATCTCTACACCCGTCAGCTAAAGCAGACGGCAAAATAGACTTTAAAGCACTTGAAGACTATATTTCTGTTTTTTTACTTTCTTTGCCGTCTGCTTTAGCTGACGGTGCAGAGATATTTGAGTGCTTAGCCTGACGGCTATGGGGCTTGCCCCTGCCCAAACTAGCAGTTGCTAGGCGAAAGCAACACGACAAACAAAAAATTAGCTAAAAATTGCTCTACGAGGGCAGGGGCAAGCCCCATAGCTGTCAGGCTAGGCACTCAAATATCTCTGCACCGTCAGCTAAAGCAGACGGCA
>JANYGM010000471.1 GCA_025362415.1 bacterium | reverse complement strand
AAACCAGCTAATATTTGCCAACAATTTTCTGAAAAAATGCTAAAAAATGCCATTTCCGACATCTCAACGCCAAAAAATATGCCAATAATCAGAAAAAAAGCCAACCGCAAAACCCCAATATAAGCCCACTTTATTTGCATACTTTTGTAAAATTACGTTGTTTTTATTTACCACATAGGCACATAGAATACATAGAATACAAATGTAACAACTTTATTTTATCACACTAACATTTGATAAAGTATTTTCTAAAATAGCTTATAAAATATTTTCAATTCTACATTAAATGTGCTTAATCCTTTTCCTGGCACATAATGAGGCGTATATACGAAAGGCGTTTTTGCTATAATATCAAGACCTGTGATACGTATTCCGCCATAAAGATTTTTTGAACTATCTTTTCATAGAAGTATAGTTTTATTTTCCTCATAAAAACTTAGTTTTTCTTTTCAATTCTTCCTTCAAAAATTTAGCTGTATAGCCTTTATTGAGCTTTGCAACCTACTCTGGTGTACCTTTTGCAATGATTTCACTGGGTAACTTCAGTAAATCAAACAAATTTAAAAATTCTATAAATACATTGTTGTTTTATGAGATTTTTTTGTGAATAAATTAGAAATAAATTGCACTTTAAGGCAACTTTTGTATATTTGCATTATAAAATAAATATTGTGAATAAAAACGAAAAATATAGGACTATCATTTTTTACAAAGATTACTTTGAGGAGTTTTTTGTAAAACAACGAGAAAAAGTAAAAGACAAAATTATCTGGACTTTTGACTTAATAGAAGAACTGGAGCGCATTCCTGAAACGTATTTAAAACATATAGAAAATACAGATGGGCTTTTTGAAATAAGAATACAGCAAGGAAGTGATATTTTTCGCATTTTTTGCTTTTTTGACAAAGGACAACTCGTTATTTTAGCCAATGGATTTCAAAAGAAAACACAAAAAACTCCTAAAAAAGAAATAGAAAAAGCACTTAAAATCAAAGAAGAATATGAAAACGACAACTAAAACGCTTGACCAATTCAAAGATAAACATTATGGAAAACGTGGTACAAACAAACGAGATGAACTAGAAACTGGTTATAATACTTTCAAAATTGGCGCACTCATACACGAGGCACGCCTAGAAAAAGGATTAACACAGCAGCAATTAGCGGAAAAAGTAGGCACTACGAAATCATATATCTCAAAGATTGAAAATAATCTTAAAGAAGTACGAATTTCTACCCTTCAAAAAATTATAGAACTTGGTTTTGGTGGACAACTCCAACTAATTATGAAATTCTAAACAAGAAAGACTACCAAAGTAGTTAAAAAAGCCTTTCCAAAGTTTGAAAAGGCTTTATATTCACTTTTAAAACTTAGTTTTTCTTTTCAATTCGTCTTTCAAAAACTTAGCAGTGTAACCTTTATTGAGCTTTGCCACTTGCTCTGGTGTACCTTTTGCAATGATTTCACCGCCTTTGTTGCCGCCTTCTATGCCAATATCTATGACGTGGTCAGATACTTTTATCACATCAAGATTGTGTTCTATGATAAGCACCGTATTTCCTTTGTCCACAAGTTTGTTCAAAAACTCAATAAGTCGCCCAATATCTTGAAAATGTAGCCCTGTAGTGGGTTCATCAAGGATATAAAGCGTTTTTCCTGTATCTCTTTTAGAAAGTTCTGTGGCTAATTTTATGCGTTGTGCCTCACCACCCGACAATGTAGGAGCTTGTTGCCCAAGCGTAATATAGCCCAAACCAACCTCCTGAATGGTTTTTATCTTCCTCAAAATGCGTGGCTGATTTTCAAAAAACGTAACCGCCTGCTCAATAGTCATATCCAATACATCAGAAATAGACTTGCCCTTAAAACGCACTTCAAGCGTTTCTCTGTTGTAGCGTTTGCCCTTGCAAGTTTCACAGATAATATGCACATCTGGCAAAAAATCCATCTCAATAGTCTTCATTCCGCCTCCCTCGCAGGTTTCACAACGCCCACCAACTACGTTAAACGAAAATCTACCTGTTTTGTAACCTCTTATTTTTGCCTCTGGAAGTTGCGTAAATAAATCTCTAATATCCGTAAAAACGCTGGTATAAGTTGCAGGATTGGAGCGTGGAGTGCGCCCAATAGGAGATTGGTCTATCTCAATAACCTTGTCAATATGCTCCAAACCCTCTATTTTGTCAAATTGTAGTGGTTCTTTTTTGGCAAAGAAAAAATGTTTATTCAAAATAGGAAACAACGTATGATGAATAAGTGTACTTTTCCCTGACCCAGAAACGCCTGTAACGGCTATCATCTTGCCTAGCGGTATTTCTAAGGTAACATTTTTGAGATTATGCCCTTTACAACCCGTCAGAACAAGGTTTTTACCATTTCCTTCACGTCTTTTTTTAGGAATTTTTATACCTATTTTATCTGTCAAATATTGTGCAGTAAGACTTTCCTTGTTCTTTAAAAAGTCTTCTGGTGTGCCTATTCCTACTATTTGTCCTCCGTGCCTGCCTGCACCAGGTCCTATATCCAACAAAAAATCAGCTGCAAGCATCATATCTTTGTCGTGTTCTACCACCAAAACAGAGTTTCCCAAATCACGTAAATCTTTGAGTGCTTGTATAAGTTTGTCGTTATCTCTTTGATGAAGTCCAATACTTGGCTCGTCTAAAATATACAAAATTCCTGTGAGTTGTGTGCCTATTTGCGTTGCAAGGCGTATTCTTTGCGCTTCTCCACCTGAAAGCGTACGCATTGGACGACTGAGGGAAAGGTAATCTAAGCCAACATCTAATAAAAAATTTATTCTTTTTCTGATTTCTTTTAAAATTTCTTTTGCTATCAAATTTTGCCTGTCAGAAAGCTGTTTTTCTATGTTTTCAAAATACAAAGAAAGTTGTAAAATATCTAATTCTGCTATTTCGGAGATGTTTTTATCTGTAATCTTGAAAAATAAGGCTTCTTTTTTGAGCTTTGCACCATTACATTCTGGGCAGACGTTTGTAGTGATATATTCAGCAATATTTTCACGCATTTTGTCTGTTCCTTGTGTTTGCTGTTCTTGCATAAATTGCATAATTCCATCAAAAGAAGTATTCCATTTTTGATTAGGATATTTAACAGATTGTACTGCAATTTTTGTTTTTGAGCCATAAAGCAATATTTTCATTACTTTATCAGGAATATCTTGAATGGGTGTGTTAATATCAATATTGTGTTTTTCCAAGATAACGGCAACTTTTTTGAATATCCAAATATCTCGGTACTCACCCATAGGCGCAATGCCACCCTGCGCAATACTTTTGGTTTTGTCTGGAATGATGCTTTTTTCTGTAATCTCTTCAACAATGCCCAAACCCTTGCAGCATTGGCACATTCCATACGCAGAATTAAAAGAAAAAGTATTAGGATTTGGCTCATCATACGCCATTCCAGAAGTTGGACAAGTCAAATTCCTAGAAAAAAAGTGAATTTTGCCATTTTCATCTAAAAGCATCATTGTATTTGTGCCTTCTTCCAAACAAATATGCACGCCTTGTGAGATACGCAAACGGTCTGTTTCGTTGCCTACAAGCCTGTCCACCACTATTTCAATGTCGTGGATTTTGTAGCGGTCAAGTTCCATTTTTGGTTTAATATCTATCACCACGCCATCTACACGCACTTTTGTATAGCCCATTTTGGCTATTTTGACAAAATCTTCTTTATAATGTCCTTTCCTGCCCCTCACATAGGGCGCAAGTAGGAGAATTTTCTTATTAAAAAACTTTTCTATAATAGCATCAGTTATTTGGTCTTCAGACTGTTGTATCATTTTCTCGCCAGACACGTAGGAGTACGCCACGCCTGCACGAGCAAACAAAAGCCTCAAAAAGTCGTATATCTCTGTTGTAGTGCCTATTGTGGAGCGAGGATTACGAGAAGTCGTTTTTTGTTCTATAGAAATAACAGGGCTAAGACCATCAATTTTGTCCACGTCTGGGCGTTGCATATCCCCAATAAATGAACGTGCATAAGCAGAAAAGCTCTCCATATACCTGCGTTGCCCTTCTGCGTACAAGGTATCAAAAGCCAAAGAGGATTTTCCACTTCCGCTAATACCCGTAACGACCACCAATTTGTTGCGTGGAATGCTCAAATCAAGGTTTTTGAGGTTGTTTGCTCTTGCACCGTAGATGTCTATTTTTTCGTTCATTATTGTAAGGAATGTTTTTAATAATAATTTGCAATAATTTGTTTTAATATATTGATAATCAATAAATTATGGATAATCAATAAATTATGGATAAAATATTTTATAAATACTCCTAATCCAAAAACTCAAAATTATAGAATAGCAAAGCAACAAAAAGCCTTTATTTATTTATGAAATAAAGGCTTTTTGTTATTTCTTGTTATTTTTTCAAAAGATTAAGCAAATATTGTCCATAACCACTTTTTAGAAGGGGTTTAGCCACTTTTTCTAGTTGCGAGGCATCAATAAAACCACTTCTAAAAGCAATTTCTTCAATGCAACCAATTTTCAAGCCTTGTCTTTCTTCTATTACCTGCACAAACTGCCCAGCTTGCATCAAAGAGGCAAAAGTACCAGTATCTAACCACGCAGTGCCACGGTTCAAGATAGAAACTTGTAATTTCCCACGTTTCAAATATTCCTTATTGACATCTGTAATTTCGTACTCACCACGAGGAGAAGGTAGTAGATTTTTAGCAATTTCCACAACAGAATTATCATAAAAATACAGTCCAGGTACTGCATAATTAGATTTTGGTTGGGCTGGCTTTTCTTCAATAGAAAGCACTTTGCCATTTTCGTCAAAATCTACAACACCATATCTTTCTGGGTCTTGCACGTGATAAGCGTAGATAATGCCACCTTGTGGGTCGTTGTTTGCCTGCAAAAGTTTTGAAAGCCCACTACCATAAAAAATATTATCTCCTAAAATCAGCGCAACTTTATCATTTCCAATAAATTTTTCTCCTATCACAAACGCTTGCGCAAGTCCGTTTGGCACTTCTTGAACAGCATACTCAAATCTGCAACCTAGCGCAGAGCCATCTCCAAGCAATTTTTCAAAAAGTGGTAAGTCGTGAGGAGTAGAAATAATCAAAATTTCTTTGATATGTGCCATCATCAAAATAGATAATGGATAATAAATCATTGGTTTGTCATAAACAGGCATCATTTGCTTGCTCATAGCCATTGTAAGTGGGTGCAAACGTGTTCCAGAACCGCCAGCTAGTATAATTCCTTTCATTTTTTGGTTTAATTTGTTTGATATATTGTCCCTAAATCCAAAGGGGCTTTAATGCAGTTTCTCGTACTTGTATTACTCCCCTTTGGGGCTGGGGGCTGTTTTTTGCCAATTATAGGCATCTGTAAGTGCTTGTTTTAGTGTGCGTTTTGCGTTCCAATGAAGGATTTTTGAGGCTTTTTCAGTAGCGGCATAAACTGCCGTAATATCTCCACTTCTACGACTAACTACTTGATAATCAATTTTTTGATTTGCTATTTCCTCTAATGTTTTGATAATTTCTAAAACGCTGTTTCCGTTGCCTGTTCCAATATTAAAAGTGTCAAAAAGAGAAGTGTTTTCGTGTTTTTGAAGATAAAAGAGTGCTGCTACGTGTGCCTCCGCAAGGTCGCAAACGTGTATATAATCACGTATGCAAGTGCCGTCAGGCGTGGGATAATCATCTCCAAAAACGAGTAGTTTCTCTCTGATTTTCACCATTGTTTGCGTAATAAAAGGCACAAGATTATTAGGAATACCCAACGGAAGTTCTCCAATAAGGCTACTTGGGTGCGCTCCAATAGGATTAAAATAGCGCAAAGCAATGGTTTTGAATGGGTTTACAGCTGAAAAATCTCTTAAAATCTCCTCACAGATTTGCTTAGTATTTCCATACGGAGAATTTGCAGGCAAAGAAGGTGCATTTTCGTCCACTGGAAGGCTTGTAGGTTGTCCATAAACAGTACAAGAAGACGAAAAAACAAGATTATTTACTCCTTTTTCTTGCATTACTTCAAGTAAAATACACAAAGATTGTATGTTATTTTGATAATATTTGAGAGGCAACTGCACTGATTCTCCAACGGCTTTATAAGCAGCAAAATGTATCACACCATCTATTTTTTGCTCATCAAAAATGCGTAGCATCAAAATTTTATCCAAACAATCACCTTGATAAAAAACGGGCTTAAAAGCTATTATTTCAGCTATTTTATCCAACACTTTTATATCCGAATTATTTAGATTATCAATAATAATAGGTTTGTAGCCTGCTTCTGTGAGTGCTACTGCAGTATGTGAGCCAATAAAGCCCAAACCACCTGTAATAAGAATATTCATTCACAAATATAAAAAAAAATGCTATATTTGTATAATTGTGAATTATGAATTGTGAATTATGAATTATGAATTAAATATAAAACATTGATAATCAATTTATTACAATTTAAAATATTATTAAAAAACCTTCAAAAAATGTATTAAAGTCCCCTTTGGGGATTTAGGGGCTACAATTAAGAATGAAATATATTTATCTCGTCAGACACGGACAAACAGACTACAATTTGCGCCAAATGGTGCAGGGAAGAGGCGTAAATGCAGACCTCAACGACACAGGCAGGCTACAGGCACACGCTTTTTTTGAAAAATACAAACATATTCCTTTTGATAGAATTTATATTTCTAGCCTTGTGCGCACACAACAATCTGTACAAGAATTTATCAATTTAGGCATACATTTTGAAATTTTTGATGGTTTAGATGAGATTAGTTGGGGCATACACGAGGGCAAAGAAAATACCCCAGATTCTCATAAAGACTATTTACATTACGTAAATCAGTGGCAAAATGGCATAGTTGATATTTGCATTGAAGGCGGAGAAACACCACAAGAAGTAGCACAAAGACAGCTAGAAGTAATTGCACTTATCAAAGAACGCAATGATGAAAAAAATATCCTTATATGTATGCACGGACGTGCTATGAGGGTTTTTTTGGCACAAATACTGAACTATCCTTTGTGGCAAATGGATACTTTTGAACACGACAATTTGTGTTTATACAAGATTGGTTTTACAGGAAACCAGTTTTTTATTGAGGTTTTTAATGAGAAAATAAATATTTAATTGTGAATAAACACAATTTGATGATTGATGTTAGATAAGATGTAACTACATTAGTAGAAAAACTCCCCAAATAATCAATCACAAAAATCCCATAAAATGCTGTTTGTTTTATGGGATTTTTTGTGTATTTTTGGTTTATATTTGTAAAATTGCTTACTATTTACCTCTAAAACTCTAAAAAATGCAACAGAAAACTCCAGAAGAAGAAAATTTGTGGTTGGAAGAACTTTATAGTCAGTTCCAAAAACTAACCAAAATGCAATCTAATGCACTTATTGGTATTTTGGAGGGCAGTTTGCCTGTGGAAGAATGGCTTGCTTTTTTTGCGACACTTCCTATGCTTTCTACTGCGTATGGTGAGTACCGTATGTATAGAAATGAATATCCCCTAACACAGCCAAAAATGCTCCCTGTTAGTCCTGCACCTAGTTTTTTTACCAAATTATTTACACCAGGTAAAGCCAAACAAATGCAAGCACAGTCTGATTTAGATGTACGTTCAAATGAACATATTGCTAATATGTTTAGAGAAGATGCAACTAAAAATGAAGATATAATGCGTACAGACCCACTCAATATGCAAAAAAGTATTGGAGATGTAATACTTTTTATTTCTACATTGAAAGATGATTTGAAAAAAGGGCAACTACTCACACTCAAAGTCAATGAAAAAACGCCACAAAGTGTTATTAAAGACACAAAGACGAAAGGGACAAGCACAATAAAGGTACTTAGAACTGATTTGATGGATATTTCTGCCAAGTTTGCAGATAATTCTGTATTGCAAGTCTCACGTTACAAAGAAACCACAGAAAAAAGTAAATATAAGCCCAAAACAGGCAACAGAGTTGCTAAAATAGAAAAAATTGGTTATGATTTTGTGTTGAGTGCGCCTCTTGCTAGTTATGATGTTATGCCTGCACCTGCAACAACATCAGCACAAGCACCACAAAAAGCCTTAGAATATGTAGTCAAGCCTACCAAACATCATTTTGTTTTTAAGCTAAAAGAAGCCATAAGCGCAAAACCTAGTTTTCCTATCAATGATTTGAAATTCTCTTTGGGACTTATTGCGCAAGCCTATCAACGTCTAAAACCTAAAAAGGTATAAAATTAGGAATTGTTAATTATAAATTGTGAATGAATACAAGCTTTTGATAATCAAAGGATTGTATATATTTTATAAAATCCAGCCATAGAATACAACAAAATTTAGAAACAAAAAAACCTCGTGGTTTGTGTCCTCACAAACCACCAATTAATCTATGACCAAGGAATTTGAAAACTTGCTTAATCTTCTCAAAAGTAGCATTTCTGAAAATGTAATGTTGGGTTTGCAACTTGCACAAAATTATAAAAGTGAGTTTGAGGCTTATTTTGGCTGTTTGGTGAAAGAATATGAGAATATGTATGCTATTTTTCTTGCAGATGAGAATGGTTGGGAACAAAATCCAGTATTTTTGTTGTCCGAAAGAACAGATATATTTCTAACAGATAAAAAAATCAAACAAATCCCTAATGGAATAAGAGTATTCCAAAATGCAATAGAAGGCAATTTTTCGTTTGGTTTACTAGAAAAATTACCCAAAGAAATTGGAAACCTTAAAAAAATGGTAGATTTGTCTGCTTGTCATACACACATAAAAAAAATACCCAAAGAAATTGGAAACTTGGTAAATTTAGAATTTCTATCTTTAATGGAGAATAAACTGGAAGAATTGCCCAAAGAAATTGGAAATTTGGAGAATTTAATAAATCTTAATTTGCAAAAAAATGTATTACAAAAACTCCCTCCACAAATCAAAAAACTACAAAAACTAGAGAAATTAAATTTGCACAACAACCAATTTATAGCTTTTCCTAATGAAATAGAAGATATTAGTTCTTTGTTTTTTTTGGATATGAGCACAAATAAAATAGAAAACCTAAAAATAAATTGTTCTAAATTTGAAAAATTAAAAGAATTACTTTTATATGAAAATCCACTGAAAAATCTTCCAAAAGAAATAGGAAACCTAAAAAAACTGCGTTGGCTATATTTGGATAAAAACCAAATAGAAATTTTTTCAAAGGAAATAGAAGAAATAACAAAAATAAACCCTTTATTATCAATCCTTGAAGATGAATTACCATTTTAATAAAAAATAGAAACTATGACCAAAGAATTTGAAAACTTGCTTAATCTTCTCAAAAGTGGCATTTCTGAAAATATAATGTTGGGTTTGCAAGTTGCGCAAAATTATAAAAGTGAGTTTGAGGCTTATTTTGGGTGTTCATTAGATGATTATAATGAATTATACAGATTTTTGAATACAAATGTTATTGAAGTGCTTAATATGTCTGATGAAATGACTGAATGGGCTGACTTGAATATATCTGACTTAGAAGATAGTAAATTAGGAAGGTCTTTATTTGATATAATAGCACTAGTTTTACGCTCTAATAAGTTACTTAGAATACCTAAATCAATAAAAATGCTAACTAAGTTAAAAGATTTAAGACTAAATGATAACTTAATGAAAAAAATACCAAATGGCATTTTACAGCTAGAAAATCTAGAAGTATTGTATTTATATAACAATCCTTTGGAAGTTTTACCAATAAAATTAGCACGAATGAAAAAACTACAAAAACTACATATAGATAGCATACAACGCAAAAAATTTGCAAAAGAAATCAATTTGATAAAATCTATAAATCCTGTTATAGAATTTTGTGGGGCAAAACCATATTTTAGTTTGACAGGCTATTAACATTCAATCCTATGAAAAAACCTTTTCTACTTCTTTTCTTTGTATTTTTTTTCTCTGCAAGTTGTCAGAAAAATATCAATAATAACAACAAAACTACAACAACAAAAACATCAGAAAAAACTAAAAAAGATAGCATCACAAAAACTAAAACAGCAACAATTCCCTGCAATTTTCAGCTAGGAAATGAGCGTTTGGAGCTTTATATGCCACTTTTGAAAGATAAAAGTGTCGCACTTGTCGTCAATCATACTTCACTTATTAAAAGTGAACAACATTTGGTGGATTTTTTGTTGGAGAAAAAAGTGAATATCAAGACTATTTTTGCTCCAGAACACGGTTTTAGAGGGACAGCAGACGCAGGAGAAGCAGTAAAAAATGGCATAGATACAAAAACAAATTTGCCTATTATCTCGCTTTACGGCAACAACAAAAAGCCTACCAAACAGCAATTAGAAGGTATTGATGTGGTTATTTTTGATATTCAAGACGTTGGCGCACGTTTCTACACCTATATAAGTACAATGCACTACGTAATGGAGGCTTGCGCAGAAAACCAGAAAAAAATGTTGGTTTTAGACCGCCCAAACCCTAATAACGTACCTAACGAGGTAGTTGATGGGTGTGTTTTAGACAAAAAATTGACTTCTTTTGTGGGAATGCACGAAATCCCCATTTTGCACGGCTTGACTGTGGGAGAACTTGCTCAAATGATAAATGGTGAAAAATGGCTCAAAAACGGCATTCAATGTGATTTAACGGTGATTAAATATGCTGATTTTGAGTGTTTTATGAAAGATAAAAACAACAAAATAGAAGATGACAAAATCCCATTTTTTATGAGTAAAGTGCCTCCTTCTCCTAATTTGAGGAGTTTTAGAGCTGTAAAATTATATGCTAGTTTGTGTTTGTTTGAAGGAACAATAATGAGTGTGGGACGTGGTACAGAAACTCCTTTTGAGCTAATTGGCTATCCTGATAAGGCTTTTGGAGATTTTTCTTTTGTTCCAAAAAGCATAATAGGAATGGCAAAAACACCACTTTTTGAAAATAAAGAATGTTTTGGAATTGATTTGAGAAATATAAATATTGATAGCCAACAGCAAGGCATTGATTTGGATTATTTGATAGATTTTTACAAAAAAAGAAATGCAAAAGATACAAAACAAACTACGTTTTTTAATAGTTTTTTTGATAAATTAGCTGGTTCTGATGCTTTGCGTTTGCAGATAATAGCAGGGAAATCAGCAAAAGAAATCAAAAAAAGTTGGGAAAAAGATTTGGAAAAATATAAAATTATTAGAAAAAAATATTTATTATATCCAAAAAACTAAAAACATTTGTATATTGCTTTTAAATTCAGAATAGCTTATTAAAATGATTTAAACAAATAAATTTATGAACAATAATTTTGACGACGAAGATGACCACCTCAATAATTACCAAAAAAATAATAGTCAGAATAATTCTGAAAATATTATAGAAATGATTTATGAGCGTAGTTTTGTGCAAATTTCGTACAATCCAAAATATGAACTTATGACAATAAAACTTATCAATGACATTGCAAAGGAAGATTATAAAGAATGTTGGGAAGTTCTTTTGGAAGAAGTAATCAAAAAACAAAGTAAAAATATTATCATAGACCAACGTTCAATGGGCAGAGCAAGCATAGAATCTAGGGCTTGGTTTGTCATAAAATGGCTTCCACGCCTCAAAAGAGAAGTAAGTGCAGATTTGCAAGTAGCTATTTTGCCCTCACGCAGCATAGCTGCAAAATTAGGCATACAATACTTGATGAGCGCAGCCAAATCCGTCAGCAATATGAACATAAAAGTTTTAAATTCTGATGAAGAAGCCCTAGTTTGGTTTGGTTATTAATGCAAAAACTAAGAACTTGTTGGGGATTTTAAACGTTGGTAATCAATGAATTATGAATGTATGTAAGTTTTTCAATGAGTTAAGAATTGACTAAATTTGACTAAACAGAATATTATTTGGCAATTCAATTCTAATAGAGTCATCACAAAATAAAAATACAAAATAAAAGGATTTTACCAAATTAAATTTTCCAACAAGTTCTAAACGTAACCATAATATCACAAACAATGAAAACCCTAAAATTAATCCTTCTTTTTCTTGCTTTTTTCTCTACTACAAGCTATGCTGAGCATATTGTGGGTGGTGAAGTACGTCTCGTGTATCTTGGTGTGGGAGATAACTATAAAATCATTCTAAACCTTTATTTTAGTGATATCAACGGTACACCAAAGACAGTAGACAAAACAATTAAGGTTGGTATTTATAACAAAATTAGCCACCAAAGAGTTAATTCTTTTGAACTTACAAGAGACCTTCAAGTGCCAAACACTCCTTATAATAGTGGTCCTTGCCAAAAGGGCATACTTTCTACTGGCATTCTTGTGTACACAAGGGAAGTGCAATTAAATCCTGATATTTATAGGTCTTTAGGGGGTTATTTTCTGGTTTGGGAGAGATGTTGCCGTAATAATGATATTACTAACATATATGTTCCTGGTGAAGCATCTACCACTTTCTATATGGAGTTCCCACCCATAAGAAAAAACGGTGTTATTTTTCGTAATACTACACCAGACTTAGGAATTCCTCCTGGAGATTATCTTTGTATTAACAATCCTGTTAGCATCAATTTTGGTGGCACAGATGCAGATGGAGATGCCCTGGTATATTCACTTACTGCACCTTTTGATGCTACTATGGCTTCTCCAGGTAATCCAAGACCTTTTGGAGGGATGTATGCTTACAAGGGAGCACCCGTTGATGATCCCCCAAAATTTCCACCAACAAGTTATTATCCTACTGTTCTACCAACTGTTAGTTTTTTGCTTGGATATAGTGCTACCGCTGCTATTTTGAGTAATGTAGCAGGTGGAGAGCTTACCATTGATGCAAGCACGGGTGTACTTACTGTTACACCTAACGAGGCGGGGCTTTTTGTTTTTTCTGTCAAATGTGAAGAATTTAGAGCAGGTGTAAAAATAGGGGAAGTTAGAAGAGATTACCAGTTTTTGGTGAAAGCTTGTTCTAGTAATGCTGTACCAACACTTACGCTAAACACCCCGCAAAATCAACCATATATTATTGGTAATGAGATGGTTGTTGATTTACAGGCAAACGACCCTTTGTGCTTTTCTTTGAATATTAAAGATACCCCTAACGACGTTATTAGTCAAATAAAACTTATTCCTGCAATAGGAAGCGAAAATTTTACGGTGGCGGATTATACTATTAGTGCTACTAATATAAATCTTGGTGCTTCTGGCATTTCTAATAATGTTACTGTTTGCTGGAATAAGTGCAAAGTAAATACTAACCCAACGGCACGTTTTGTTTTTGATGTAGAAATACGTGACGGTGGTTGCCCAAATGTTGGCATAGCTAAACAACGGGTTGTGCTTAATGTGAAAGGCAAAATTAACACAAAGCCCAAAATCAGTATCATTGCTGGTTCTACCAACTTTAATGCTACAACGCTCGTTGGTGAGGTTTTGATAGGAGAAGATTTGTTTATTGACTTTCAAGGAATAGATATTGATAACGACAGTATTAGTTTTTCTGCAAATAATTTAGATGCTGATTTGGAAGCAGTTGGAGCAACATTTACAAGTGTAGCAGGCAAAGGAGCAGCCACAGCACAATTCAAAATAAAACCTAATTGTAATAATGTCACTACTAATGGATACGCTGACACACTACAATTCAAATTTAGATTAAAAGAACGTGGTGGTGATTGCCAAGTGTTGCGTGATAGCATAGAAGTCAATATCATAATAAAAGATGCAGAAGTTGATTTATCCACTTTTATACCATATAATGCTTTTACACCTGACGGAGATGCAAAAAATGCTTATTATAGCCTAGATAATCTTCCAAAAGATAATTGCATTTATAATTTCCGTAATTTTAGTGTCTATAACCGCTGGGGGAAGCGCATTTATGAAACTACAGACAGAAATTTCAAATGGGAAGCAAAAGATTCCCCTGCTGGTTTGTACTACTATCATCTAGATTATAATCAGAAACAATATAAAGGTTCTATTTCTGTTTTGTATTGAAAATTCTGATGAAGAAGCCCTCGTTTGGTTTGGTTTTTGATGTTATGTAATGTACGATATATTTTTAAAGATAACTTATTTAATTTTTATGAAAACCCTAAAATTACTATTCCTGTTTTTGCTATTTTTCTCTATTACAAGCCACGCAACGCATATTGTAGGTGGTGAGGTGCGCCTTGTGTATCTTGCAGGTGGCGTAGGAGAAAGCTACAAAATCATCTTAAACCTTTACTTTGATAATATCAATGGTACGCCTGCCGCAGAAGACCAAAGTATCAATGTTGGTATTTACAGTAAAACTAGTCGTCAAAGAGTTGATTACTTTACACTTACAAAAGAAAATCAGCAAAATATTGCTTATTTGGGTGATGTCTGCCAAACTGGCTCACTTTCTACTCGTATCATTGTGTATAGTAGAGAAGTGCAGCTAAATCCTGCTGTCTATACTTCTGCAGGAGGTTATTTTATGGTTTGGGAAAGATGTTGCCGCAATAATGTTATTACCAATATAAGTAGTCCTGGTCAGGCTTCTAATGCTTTTTATTCAGAATTCCCTGCCACAAGACAAGGTGGTAGTATCTTTCGTAATAGTGCGCCAAACTTAGGCATTCCTCCTGGTGATTATCTTTGTGTTAATCAGTCTGTTAGCGTAAATTTTGGTGGAACAGATGCAGACGGAGATGTACTTGTATATTCTCTTACTACCCCTTTTGATGCAACTATAGCCTCACAAACTACACCCAAACCTTTTGAAGGAAACGCCCCTGATGGTAGTCAACTAATACCACCTGCAACCTATTCTAGTTTTGTACCTACTGTTAATTTTTTGGCTGGATATAGTGCAACATCTGCCATTTTAAGCAATGTAGTAGGCGGACAACTTACTATCAATGCAAGTACAGGTGTGCTTACAGTTAATCCTAAAAGTACTGGACTTTTTGTGTTTTCTGTAAAATGTGAAGAATTTAGAGCTGGTGTAAAAATAGGTGAAATTAGAAGAGATTTTCAGTTTTTGGTAAAACTTTGCCCTAATAATACGGCTCCCACACTTACACTCAACACACCACAAAATCAGCCCTATGTAGTTGGTAATGATATGGTTATTAACTTACAAGCAAATGACCCTTTGTGTTTTTCTCTCAATATTCAAGATAGTCCTAATGATGTTATTAGTCAAATAAAACTTATTCCTACAATAGGTAGTGAAAATTTTACACAAGCAGACTATACCCTTAGTGCTAACAGTGTAAATTTAGGTGCTTCTGGCATTTCTAATAATGTTACTGTTTGCTGGAACAAGTGCAAAGTAAATAGTAGCCCAACTTCCCGCTTTATTTTTGATGTAGAAGTACGAGATAATGGTTGCCCTAATGTTGGGATAGCCAAACAAGGGGTGGTGCTTAATGTAAAAGGCAAAGGTAATACAAAACCAACCATTAGTATTGTGGGTAGTACCACTAATTTTAATGCTACAACACTTATTGGTGATGTTTTAGTAGGAGATAGTTTAATTATTGACCTTAGAGGAACAGATGCTGAAAATGACAGTATTAGCTTCTCTGCGGAAGGGTCGGGTTTTGATTTTGTTCCTTATGGTGCAACATTTATAAGTACGTCAGGCAAAGGAACAGCTACAGCACAATTCAAAATCAAAGCTAATTGTAACAATATCACCACCAATGGGCAATCAGATACACTTAAATTTAAGTTTATATTAAAAGAAAATAGTGGCGGTGTGGGTTGTACTGCTTTGCGTGATAGCTTAGAAGTCAAAATAAGAATAAAAGATGCAGAAGTGAATATTGATACTTTTACACCTTACAATGTATTCACACCCAACGGAGATGCAAAAAATGCTTATTATGCCTTAGATAATCTCCCAAAAGATAACTGTATTTATAATTTTCGTAATTTTATGGTTTACAACCGCTGGGGCAAACGCATTTATGAAACCACAGACAGAAATTTTAAATGGGAGGCAAAAAGTTTTCCTGCTGGTTTGTACTACTATTATTTAGATTATAATCAGAAAAAATACAAAGGTTCTATTTCTATTTTGTATTGATAAATTTTAGTCAAATAACATCAGATTTTCCAAATCTCAAAGATTTGGAAAATCTTTTTTTATTCCCAAATATTATTCCTAAACATTATTTAAAATGAAAAGTATCAGCGTAGATATTGGCAATACACGCTACAAAGGTGGTTTTTTTGAAGAAAATAATCTTATTGAAACTTTGGAAACAAAAGAAGAAAATGAAATTCTTTCTTTTATTGATAATTTAATTGAAAAACATTCTATAGAAAACATCATTATAGCCTCTACTAGAACAGATTTAGCTAATTTTCTTTCAAAAACAAATCAAAATAAACTAAAAAATACATTTTTGTTATCTTCTGATTTGCCTGTTCCACTCAAAAACCATTATCAAACTCCAAAAACACTAGGCACAGACAGAATAGCTGGAATGTGTGGTGCAAAAGCTATTTTTCCTACTCAAAATTGTTTAGTAATAGATATTGGAACGTGCATTACCTATGATTTGATAGACAAAGAAGATAATTTTTTTGGCGGAACTATCTCGCCTGGCGTAAGTATGCGCTTGCGAGCTATGCACGAGTTTACACAAAAATTGCCTTTATTAGAATGGAATTCAATAGAGAATTTGCAAGACAATCAACAAAATAATTTTCCTAATCTTCAAGGAAATTCTACAAAAGAGGCTATTTTGAGTGGCGCAATCAATGGTGTGATGATGGAAATTCAAGGAATAATATACCATTTTGAGCGTTTGTATCAAGATTTACATATTATTTTGTGTGGTGGTGATGCTTTTTATTTTGAAAAATCATTAAAAGGCACTATATTTGCGCACCCAAAACTTGTTTTATATGGGTTAAACAGAATTCTACAATATAATGTCAAAAAAAAATAGTTTTAGTAGCTTTTTTATAACAATATTTGCTATCAGCATAACACTTGTTATCTCACTTAACATAGTGGCAAATGCACAAAATTCTCCTTATTCTAGCTTAGGACTAGGCAATATCAGTCCGCAAGGCTTTATGGCACAAGAGTTTATGGGTGGCGTGGGCGTAAGCAATACAGGAAGTTTTATTATGAATAATATAAATCCTGCACTTATTGCACGCAACAAAAACACTATTTTGGATATTGCCCTCTATGGGCAACTATTCAATATCAAAAATAGCACTACAAAGCAACAAGAAACAACAGGCAATATCTCACATATTGCGGTGCTTTTCCCTGTTTATAAAAAATATTGGACTACACAACTAGGTTTCAAACCCTATAGCAACGTAGAATATCTTTACACTCGTACTGCTCGTATTGATGGGAATCAGGATTTTACAGCTACTTATACTTATCAAGGTAGTGGCGGACTAAATTCTTTCTTTTGGGGAAATGGTTTTACTATTGCTAAAAACCTTTATGTAGGTGCAAAAATCAATTACTTGTTTGGAAATATTACCAATGAAGTTGGCACACAAGTAAATGTAGGCGGTGCAGACCCAAAAACAATTCTTACTAACCGTACCGTTTTTTCTAATATTTTGGTTAATTTAGGTGCAGCTGCTACTTTCCCCTTGAAAAATAAAAATAATATCAATATTGGTGCATCTTTTGATTTGGGGCAAAATCTAGGTGTAAAAAGAAGCACCTTTAACGAAAGGAAAGATGCTAATAATGCCACTACTTCACAAGATACACTGCTTATTAACCAAAAAGCAAACATCAACTTACCTTATAAATTGCGTTTGGGTATTAGCTATGAAAAGCCTTCTGTTTATACTTTTGGAGTTGATATTTTTACGCAAGCGTGGAAAAATTATAGTGATGGCACTACACCTAACCCTGCTTTGCAGTTTCAAAATTCTAATGGTATTGCTGTTGGTGCAGAACTTACCCCTAATTTCAAATCTCTGAATTTTTTTAAACGCTCAACTTACAGAATGGGCGCACAATACCAACAAACGGCATATTTATTAAATGGTCAGTCTGTAAATGAGTTTGGCATAAGTTTTGGTACATCACTACCCGTAGGGATTTCGCAAGTAGGGCTTACGTATATCAATCTTGGCTTAACAGTCGGACAACGTGGCACTACCAATGTAGGACTTATACAAGAAAACTACTTTAAAGTTACATTAGGCGCAACAATCAATGATTTACTCTGGTTTAATAGACCAAAAATTGAGTAAAAGCAAGCCCCTAAATCCCCAAAGGGGACATTAAATACAGTACGAGGTACAAAATAATAGAATTTTAAACAATCAAATTAACAATAAATCAATTATAAAATGAAAAAGATTTTCCTAAACACAATTTTCTCTGTTTTTGCTTTGATGGTTTCTTTGCAAACTATGGCACAAGTAAAAGAGCCAACAGACCCAAAATTGCGTGAAATGCTTGTAAAACAACGCATTTTATATAAAAACGCTATGCAAGACAAAAAATACCAAGATGCTGCTAATCATTTGGGTTGGATACTGAAAAACGTGCCAGATAATGCACCTTACCATTACCAAGTTGCCTCTGACGTTTATCCAAAACTACTTGCAGAACTAAAAGAGGAAAAAATGATAAAAGCATATCAAGATACTTTTTTGATGGCGTTTGATAATTATGTTAAATATTTTCCTAAGGACAAGGCAGGAAAACCACAAGAAGCTACACAAATGAACTACAAAGGGCATTATGCTTATGAATATCTTTCTGTGCGTCCAGAAGCTATTGAAACGCTTAATAATCTTTTCAAAAAAATTATTGATTTGAACGGAAATAATACTTTTGCAGGTAATTTGTACTATGCAATGGACGTTACTTGTACGGCTTTGGCAAGCAAAAAAATCACTGATGATGCAGGTTTTGCACAATTTGAAAAAATAAGTGCCGTTATTGAGCATAATATCAAAAATAATGTGGCACAAAAAGCACAATTTGAGCAATCTAACGAACTTGTAACAAAAAAATTCACAGAGTGTTTTAAAGCTAAAATTACTTGTGATTTTATTGAGAAAAATCTCACTAAAAAATATAATGAAACAAAATCAAAAGAAGAAGCTATCAAATTAAGTAATTATTTGAGTGATGCAGATTGTACTAAAAGCCCATTATTTGCAGAAATAGCAGAGAAATTGGCAAAAGAAGATCCTTCTTTTGATAATTTTTACAAACTTTATCAGATGTTTGATGCTCGTGGAGAAACCGCAAAAGCACAAGAATATTTTAATAAATCTCAGGGGCTTGCAACAACACCAGCACAGAAAACAAAAATTACTAAAAAACTGATTTCAAATTCTGAAAAAGCAGGTAACAAAGCCGCTACACGTACTTATTTGTTACAATTATTAGCATTAGAGCCTTCATCAGCAAGTAATATTTATGCTAGAATTGGAGATTTGTATATTGGTAGTCCAGAATGTGGTACAAAAGATGCAGTAGAAGGTCGTGCTTACGCTATTGCCGCTTATAATATGTATCAAAAAGCGGGTAACTCTGCTAAAATGTCTTATGCAAAGAAATTTTATCCTAGCAAAGCAGACGTTTTTCAGAGTGGAAAAGGTGGCAAATCTGTTACATTGAATTGTTGGATAGGAGAAACAGTAAGAATTCCTATGCCAAAAGAATTATAGTTTAATTGTGAATTTTTAATTGTGAATTGTGAATTAAATACAGCATAGTTCCTTTGAAAAGTCGCAAATCTTTTAAAATCCGTAAGTAATTTTGCTTACGGATTTTTTGTTAAAATAAAAAATGAATTATGAAAATTAAATTTATTAAACTGTTGTTTATGTCTTCACAAATAACTATTTTTTATTTTTTGCTAATTTTTTCGTTTTTTTCTTGCCAAGAAGAAAAAATTAAAAAAACAGTCAAAAATGATGAACCAATGGTAGAAACTACTGATATTCTAACTATTTATAGTGATTCTGCAAAAGTAAAAATTCAGGTAAAAGCCTCAAAACAATATACTTACGCCAACGGAAATATTGTTTATCCGAGTGGTATTGAAATTCTTTTTATGGATACCGCAGAAAAAGAAACGACCCGACTTACCGCCAAAAAAGCTACTTTTGACAAACTAAAAAATATTTATGTCGCAGAAGGAGATGTAGTTGTATTTGAAAAAATAGAAAAAAAAACACTCAAAACGGCATCTTTGGTGTGGTCGCCGTTAGAAAAACAAATCAGAACAGACAGCAGCCTTGTCATCACTACGCCCACACAAATCATCAAAGGCAACGGACTTATAGCAGCACAAGATTTTTCACGCTACGAAATAATCAAACCAACAGGAATTATTGATGCAGAAGACTAATTTGAGCTGTGAAGTGTGGGGTGTGTGATATTTTTTGATGAATTAGCTATTGAAAAATACAAGATTAAGTTATTTAAGTCTTTTTACTTAAATTGGGCGTTTATAATCAAAAACCGTTCTTAAAAACATTTAAGAACGGTTTTTATTATTGCTTTTCAGTTAAAATACCTTCGTTTTCAATACGTTGATTAATAATAGTAGAATAATTGAGTGCTTTTTTATCTCCACCATCTACATAAGCGGTTGTAATCCATTTTTTTGCTTCTCTTAAATTACCTAAAACTTCATAAGCCAAAGCTAGATTATAAGCAATTTTGCCTTTTTCAGTTGTATTGGTGCTGGCGGTATATGCTTTCAACCACGAATCAACGCCTTGTTGCCAATTATTAGCTATCACCAAACGCTCGCCTCTTTGCATTTCTGTATTTTTCTTGCCTTTGTACATCAGACGGTCTTCCCAGATATTATATTTTGTGATACGCCTTGCAAATCTTTGCCCCGTTCTAAAACTAACATCTTGTAAAGCATCAGAGCCTTTGATTAATTTTGCAAGCGCAAGCAACCTTGAAGTAGAGCTTTCTTGATAAAATTGACTACTTTTAAATTCTTTTTCATACAAAATAGATTGCTTTTTAGGGTAATAAAGTCTAAAACCCGCAGTTGCACTTGCATTTCCTCGCACAATAACACCTGGCAAGCTATTATAACTAATCACATCTCTGATAAAATAATCAGAATCAAAAAACTCTAACATCAGTATTGCATCAGCGTTGTATTGTGTTGCAAGTGCCTCTACTTTATCCCATTCCAAACTACCTCCAAAGCTACTAGATGAACCTTTTGAAGAACTTAATATTTGGTTATGGCGCATAATACTAAGGCTTTTATTAAGCATAAGTGTTTGAAAAACAGCAGATAAGCACTGTTCCGAAAGATTTTTATCTGTACCAGGCAATTCACCAGTCAAAACGCCTTCAAGGACAGTAACCGCATTTCCTTTAGAACGGTTTACAAGAAGTATTTTTTTAACATCAGTTGGAATCTCAAAAAGTGGCGGTTTTGTAACCAATACTTGCATTTCTCTTGTGCTACTACACGAAAACAAACACATTGTTGCAATAATTGAAACATAAAAAAACGTAGATTTTAACATAAAAACGGATTGATATTAGTTGATTAATTTTAGTGGAATATACCAAATATAGTGCTAATGTTATAACTATTTTTCTTTGTGTTTTGTTTTCTAAATATACCAAGATTTAACAAAAAATAAAAAATCTTAGAATTAAGATAATATTTCTAAATTTGTGGCGTTATAAAAGACTTAATGAAATTTTAAAAAAATATCCCAAAATAATTTATCAAAATGAAGAAAATAACAATTTTGATGGCATCTTTGGCAACTATTTTCTCGCTTGAAGCATTTGCGCAACGTGAAAATAATCAGTCTAAGTTTGACCTTATCAATGATTTCCGTGCTACGCCAATGCGTTCTGCGCTGGGTGTTCCAGGTGAACAATATTGGCAAAACCGTGCTGATTACAACATTGTAGCAGAATTAGATGATGCAAAACATACGCTCACAGCCACAAGTAAACTAACTTATACCAACAATAGTCCTGATGCTTTGGATTTTGTTTGGTTGCAGTTGGAGCAAAATAAATTCAAAGAAGACTCTCGTGGTACGCTTGTACAAAACGTAAAAGGAAGTCGTAATACAGGTAGTTCTACAGAAGGAAATATCCTTAAATCTGTAAAAATAAAGGGTGCAGGCAAAGATGCAAGCAAAACGGCTACGTTTACTGATGCAAAATATATCATTACTGATACTCGTATTCAAGTGATTTTAGATGCACCTTTGAAAGCAAAAGGCGGAAAAGTAGAAATTGAAATTACTTACTCATTTTTTACACCAGAAAAAGGCTCTGACCGTATGGGACGTGTTTTGGGTGAAAAAGGTTGGGTTTATTCTTATGCACAATGGTATCCTCGTGCGTGTGTGTATGATGACATAAAAGGTTGGAATACAGAGCCTTATTTAGGTTCTGGTGAGTTTTATTTGGAATATGGAGATTTGGAATACAAAATCACTACTTCAAACAAACAAGTAGTTTTAGGGTCTGGTGATTTGCTAAATCCTGCTGATTGCTACACGCCTGCACAAGTAGCAGCGTGGAAACAAGCAGAAACAAGCGACAAAGCCGTTACTATTATTGCTGAAAAAGACGCAAATACTTCTTCTTCTCGTCCTGCAGGAAAAGATGGCAAAATTACTTGGCATTTCAAAATTTTGAATGCAAGAGATGCCGCTTTTGGTTGTTCTTCTGCTTTTGCAGTTGATGCTGCTCGTATTAATTTGCCTAGCAAGAAAAAATGTTTGGCTATTTCTGGTTATACAAAAGAAGGAATTGGTACAGGAAGTGGTGAGAAGTCAGGTTGGGAGCGTTCTACAGAATATAGCAAAGCCTCTATTGAACATTATTCTAAAATGTGGTATGAATTTCCTTATCCCGTTGCCGTTAATTTGGCAAGCATTTGTGGCGGTATGGAGTATCCTGGACTTAATTTTTGTGATTGGAAAGATACTGGTGCTGGACTTTGGGGCGTTACAGACCACGAATTTGGACACAACTGGTTTCCTATGATTGTCGGCACAAATGAGCGTTTGTATCCTTGGATGGACGAAGGTTTTAATACTTTTATCAATTATTATTCTACAATGGAGTTTAATAATGGTGAATATGGAAAAACGCAACCGTTCAAAAATATGCGTAATTTAACTGGTTTCCTTGTTGCTGGTAATAGAGAAGGCATCAATACTTATCCTGATATTGTACAAGACAACAATTTGGGCGTAACGGCATACTACAAACCTGCAATAGGAATGATTATGCTACGTGAATATATTTTGGGAAAAGAGCGTTTTGATTATGCGTTCCGCAATTATATTAAGCGTTGGGCGTTTAAGCACCCACAACCTACTGATTTCTTTAATGCAATGGAAAATGCTGCTGGTGATGAGCTAGACTGGTTTTGGAAAGGTTGGTTTTATGGAACTGGCAACATTGAACAAGGAATTACGAAAGTTGAAGAGAATGAAAAAAATGGTTACACAGTTACACTAGAAAATAATGGTGCAGTTTTGATGCCCGTTATTATTGAAGGAACTGATACTGACGGCAAAAAAACACGTATAAAACTACCTGTAGAGATTTGGCAAAAAGGAAACAAAAAAGATATTTTGTTTAAAAGTGCTAAAAAAATTGTTTCTTTTGAGCTTGACCCAGACAAACAAATGCCTGATATTGACTCAAAAAATGATGTTTATAAAGTACTTTAATTCAATTACGAATTAAAAATTACAAATTACGAATGATAGATTTTTATCATTCGTAATTTTTTTTATTTGGATTAAAATTTAGGTAACTATTTTTTCAAAATAAATTTGCTAGTAGCGTTCTTTTTCTGCCCAACGCTCATAACCGACAATAGTAGCAGGATAATCTACGCCTAGTTTTATGTCATATTGGCGTTGTTCTGCGTTAGAAAGTGCGCCTGCAGTATGTATAAGTGTATTTGGGAGCATATTTAGTTGTGGCAACCAATATTTTACATATTCTCCTTTGGCATCATAATTTTTTGCTTGCCTAAGAATATTAAAATAACGGTCTTCTCGTGGGTCGTTGCCTACACCAGCCACATAATTCCAGTTGCACCAGTTGCTACATACATCATAATCAATGAGTTTACTCTCAAAATACATTGCTCCCCAAATCCAACTAATTTTCATATCTTTCACTAAAAAGCTGGCTACATTTTGCCGTCCTCTGTTTGACATAAAACCCGTTTGATTAAGTTCTATCATATTTGCATCAATAAAAGGCACGCCTGTTTGTCCATTTGCCCACTTTTCAAAAAAAGTTTTGTTTTCAGAAAATTTAGGAAGTAGTTTTTTGCCTGTTCCTTCCAAAGAAAAGATTTTTGCACCATATTTTTTAGCTACAAAACGGAAATAATCTCGCCAAATTAGCTCAAAAATCAGCCAATAAGTAGAATCATTTTTGATGCGTTGTCGTTCATATTTTTTTATTTCTTCATAGATTTTTCTTGGAGAAATGCAGCCCAAAGCTAGCCAAGCAGAAAATTTGGAAGAATAATCTGCACCCAAAAGCCCATTTCTGGTTTCCTTGTAAACACGAAGTAAATCATTTTTCCAAAGATAATCATCTAGCCGTTTTAAGGCTGCGGTTTCTCCACCTTCAAAAGCTAAAACACTTCTATTATCTGCTTCCAAAGGCTCAAAACCAAGTTCTTTGAGCGTTGGAATTTCTCCAATATTAAAATTTTGTGGTTTACTCAACTTTATAGGTGCAGGAAATGTAGGGCGTATCTTTGTTCCTTTTTCTACATTTTTCCTAAATTCTGTATAAACATCAGGAATGTGTGTAGTCGCAAAAGGCAAATCATCAAGATGATAAAGTGTTGCACCCCAAAAACGCTCCAAAGTAACGCCATTAGCAAAAAGTGCTTTCTCTATTTTTTTCTCTATATTGATTTCTTCTGCAGTAACTTCATAGCCACAATAAACGGCATCAACAGAAAAAGAGGCAACAAGTTGTGGTATTATTTCCTCTGGGTTTCCTATACGCATAATAAGTTCTCCGCCTATTTTACGTAGGTTTTGCCGTAAATCCTGCAAACTTTCTAGCAAAAACTTTGCTCTAAAATAATCAGTTTTTAGAAAGCCTAAACTTGTTTTTTCAAACATACGTTTATCTAAGCAATATACCACAAAAACTTGCTCAAATTTTTGTGTGGCACGCACCAAAGGTTCGTTGTCGTGCAAACGAAGCTCATTTCTAAGCCAAACAATAGCATTCTTATTTTTCATACTTTAATAACTTTATGTATAAAAATATGTTTTTAGAAAACACTATTTTTTAGTTTTATGCTGAATTATTCTAAATAAAACACAAAAAAATGTATATTTGCTTTATTATTTTTGATAAAAATAGGACTTACGCAAAAAAGTTCTATAACCACCCCCTGCCCCTCCTTAGGAAGGTGGGGAGTTTGTCCCCCTCCTTTTTAGGAGGGGTTAGGGGTGGTTTTTAATAGGTTTTGCGTAAGTCCTAAAAAATGTAAAGAAACTTAGAAAATAAAAACACAATGAGCAAGCCTCAAAAAATACATATAGAATACGTCAATAAAGTTTTAAAACTAAAGGAAGATGACGAAAATCCGCTTATTACAGATGAAAAAGTGCGTTCTCGTGCCTTAGAACTAATGATTTCGGAAGAAGAATGGGACGAACTTCTCAAAGAATTTAGAGAATTTAGCAACAGAGGTCAAAATCATTTGCGTCATAATAATTATGAAGATGCTCTTGAAGAGTTTACAAACGCACTTTTACTAAACCCTAATGATGCAAATGTGCTTTATTTGTGTGCAGATGCCAATTATGGTCTTTGGAAAGAGAAACAGCGTAATAGCAGCAAATCACAAGCCATTGAATATGCAGAAAAATGTTTAGAAATATATCCCTCACATGACGGAGCAGCAAATATCATTAGTTTACTCAAAAAAGAAAAGAATAAACCTCTTTTGAGTGCTGATACAAGGGCTTTTCTCTGGAAATCCATAAGAAAATTGCTTTGGACAGGAGCTATTTTAGGTGGTATTTATTTCTACTTTTTTAAGAAAAATAAAAATCTACACGAAAAAGTTAATACTGAAATTGTAGCAGTTGATGCAGAAGATTGGGAAAAAAGTAAGCATTATAAAGGAGAAGAATTTATCTTGAAAGATGTAGTTTTTGATGCAGGAAGCCTTGTTTTGTCGCCAAGTGCCAAAACAGAACTTGACCATTTGGTACGTTTTCTGAATACTAATACAGATATTTCGGGTATTTTGGAAGGACATACTGATAATGTTGGTTATGCGCAACAAAATCAGGCTATTTCGGAGCAACGAGCAAAAATTGTTTATGATTATTTGGTAGAAAAAGGCATCAGTAGCGCACGACTCAAACACTTAGGTTTTGGAGATACCAAGCCCACTGTTAAGAATGATAGTGAATTTAACCGTGCCAAAAACCGTAGAATAGATTTTAAAATCACCAAAATAAACGAATAACTAGAAGATTAGGAGGAACAAAGTAAAACCTTGATTATTAAGTTATTTTCATTGCTAACGTCACAAAAAAACTGAAAATTTACTATTTTCTTAGCTTTTTCTTAAACGTAAAATTATATCCCAAACTAAATTCCACGCTTTCTGCAATGGCAGCGTGGGTTTTTAGCAAAATAGCAGTATAAATTCCTTCCCAAACATAATAACGCAAACCATAACGCTGATAAAAAGGTTGGTCTGTACGAGAGGGAAAAGGTCTATAAAAATAATATCCAAATTGTGTTTGTAGGCTCATTTTTCCAAAAAATAGTTCTCCACCCACCACAAGACCTGCCCTGCGGTAGTCTGGACGTGTATCAGTAGGTAAAAGAAATTTCTTTTCAATTTGTCGTTTGATGCCTTCATTCCAAGAAATATCTGTACCAATACTCATTCTAAGCATTTTATTTACATCTTTTGCTAGATAAAGTCCCCAATTAACGACCCAATCTTTTTTACCTTGATTGATAAAAGTTTCTATTGGACTAAGTGCCACAACAGTCTGCAAATGCCATTTTTTTTCAAATATTGTTGGATTTTGTTTTTGATAAACGACATTTTCCGCATTAAACAAATAGGCTGTTCCCACACTCAAAGAAACAATATTGATACCATTATTAGGCAAAGTACGTGCTGCATTAGAGTTGTGTGTGAGTTGTAAAGATGTTTTTACTTGCAGATTTTTGGTGATATTATACTGATAATGCAAGCCAGCACGCATCAAATAACTTATTTTACTACTCAAAACCGTATTTTGTGGATTTTTATCAATATCAAAAGGATTGGTGGCATAGACAAAGCCTGTACCAATATGAAATTCTATTTGACTACGTTTTTGTTTGTTTTTGGTAATAGGAATAAACAAATTCGCACTTGCAGAGATAGTTTTGCCTACAATTGGATTTAGAAAATCAAAATAAGTAAGAGAATATTGTGTTTTTGGATAATTATAATGTTGTTGCCACGCCTGCTTGCCCAAATGCAATTTCCCAAAAGATGCCGTAAGTCCATAAGGATGCGCCTTGATGAGATGTCCAATGCCTTTGGTGTGTTTCAGAATAAACCCATAATCAGTATTAAAACCTATTTCAAAAGGCTTTTTTTGCGCTTTTAGAGAAATAGAAAAAAATATTAAAACAAGAAAAAGAAAATATCGTATATTTTTTTTCATATAGATTATTTAGAGATATTTTGCAAAATTACAAAGATTAAAGCTATTTTGAAACTTTTAAGACTTATTTTATGTATAGCTAAAACGTACAGAACACATCAGTACGAATAAACAAATTTTAACAAATAATTTTTTACTATGAAAAAAACATTCTCAACTCTTTTATTGCTCATTTGTGTTATTGCGGCTAATGCGCAAAAAGCAAAATCAAATGGCGTAGCAAACAATCTTTCTATTGGACCTATTGTAGGCGTAAATTTCTCTACTTTGCGTGGAAATGATAACAACAGCTTTAAAACTGGTTTTTCTGGTGGGCTTTTTGCTAATTACAGTATTTTGGACAATTTTGGTATTACTGCACAAGTGCTTTATAGCACACAAGGCGCAAAATCAAAATCTAATAGTAATGATGTAATAAAAGTGAATTACTTCCAAGTGCCTGTTTTATTGATGTTTTATTTCAACAAACCTGGTAGTGCTTTCCGTCCAAAAGTGATTGTAGGACCTCAATTTGGCTTTCTATCTTCTGCCAAAACTACTATTGGTTCTGCTACAGTAGATACAAAAGACTATTACACTACAAGTGATGTTAGTGGTACAATTGGCTTAGGTTTCAATTATAGTGTAGGAAAAGGTATTTGGCTCAATATGGATGCTCGTTATGCACACGGATTTACAGATATTAGTAGTGGCAGTAATATTCTTTCTGTACCAAAAAACACTAATAACTCTGTCATTTCTGTTATGGCAGGTGTTAGTTTTGCTTTTGGTAATTATGAAGACCTTTAGTAGTGTGTAGTGAAAAAGTGAGTAGTGAAATACAAAGCACAATGTATTTCACTACTCACTTTTTCATTACTCACTATTTCACTTAAATTAAAAGTCCTTATTAAGCTTAATATAACCAGGATATTTGACAAACCCCTTTCCAATAGAAATAGAAGGCTTTATTTTGAGTGTTAGGCGTGTTGGGCGGTTGTTGCTATCAGATAAACCTAAGCCTTTTGAGGCTGCATCTTGTCCTTTCTTTGAAGCAAAAACCTTCACCAAATCAGCAGAAATTTTAATAGGGAAAATGGCTGTTCCACCACTTGGCGCAACTTCTATGCGTTTATCTAAAACGCCTCTAGCTATTTCCATTCCATCTATTTCGGCTATCCACTCCATAAAATTCATTGCGGCAAGTTTATCATTGGGATTTCTTGCTTCAACATTTAGGGTAATACCTAGCGGAACGCCTTTTGTTGTTTGATAAACAGTAAGGATTTTCGCCACATCAAGCATATTCAATTCTCCATAAGATTGCACATTTTGCACATCTACACCTGAAATATTAGTGTTTTCTGTGGTTGTCATACGGAAATCACATTTTGCCAAATTTTTTATTTCACGTACAGTACGACACGAAACTGACAATCCGACTACCAAGGTAATCAATATAAAATAAGAGATTTTTTTCATAATTTTTTAAGATTTTTTTACTTTTTAAGATTTTTCTTACAAAATTAAGCATTTTTTTTTATATTTGTGTTAGTTTTTTATTTGTTACCGTACACTCTTTGTTATTAGTGGTCTGTACCGTAGTGGAACGGAGGTCTGACCACTAATAATAAAGAGTAAGTTCGTTTTAAAAAGAATTATGGTCAGACCTTCATTGCATTACGGTACAGACCACAATT